>NZ_JADNEM010000014.1:0-107893 GCF_015552275.1 Holdemania sp. 1001302B_160321_E10
TGAGTCCCATTTCTGGAACTCATCTGCGTCTTTCTTGTTTCGGTTTTTCTCTCACCAACACTATTTTTGAAAGAGCCATTTTAGTGAAGAAAGTTTTGCCAGAAAGCAAGCATGTAAGATACAACCATAATAACTAGAACCATTTAATATTAAAGTTATACTAAATAGAATTTTTGAGCTAAAAGAATTAGGAATTAAACCTAAACTTTCAACTGTATAACAAACAAAGCCAATGTTAAATATCCAAATAATTATGAAAAAAAACCTGCTTAAATTCCAGTTAAATAGTGAACTATTATATTTTTTATATAGATTATTATAATCAGAATTTTCATTGTAGATATATTTTAATTTTTTAATTCTATTATAAAAATTTTTAGCCACTCCAAACCATATAGATATAATTAAAATCAAAATAAAATCATACATGATTTTATACGTATTAGATTGTTCATAGATAAATAAAACAAAATAAATAATTATCAAAAATTCAAAGACAGATACACTGAATTTAGTATCAGTTTTTTTAAATACTAAAGGAAATTTTTCAATAAAAAATTTTAACAACATACTTTCTTTAGTATATTTTTATAAACTCATATACAGAGAATTTTAAAATATACAATTCCTCCTAATATAATATGAATACTAGAAACCATTACAACCAGGATAATGCTTAGTAATCACGTCTGTAAGCATTGACACGCTGATCGATTTTATTTATAATGAAAATAATTACCCTATCTTCTTACATTAGACATTATAAAAGTAGATCGTGTGAATGTCAATGAAAGTGTAAGTAAAGTTCCAGTTTCAACACTTAAAATGTAATGAATTACCTGTTTTTTGTCCTGAACGTTCACTAAAAATTATAAAAAATCGAAGAATTTTTACCTTCGATTTTCTTATTTATACAGTTTTATAACTCAAGAAAATCTAACTTGGCTTACATCCTGACGAATCTTATAAACTGTTTAAAAGAATAAACAAATCAATTTTGAAGCCCTTTTCTCTCTTCTTTTTTCAACCTGCGCTTTAACCAGCCACCCTGCAGATAATACAGCACAAACAGGATCGAAGTCAGACTCCACGTCAACGGATAGCTGAACAAAACATTCTCAATTGTAGGATTCAGCGGAACGGCGATCCAGATCCAGACGACGCGCAATACACATACCCCCATGCAGGTCATGATCATCGGAATTACAGAATCTCCTGTGCCGCGCACCACCCCTGACAGCACCTCAATACACACATAAGTGAAATAATAGGGAGCCAGATACAACAACATCTGCATCCCCACCTCAATCACCGCCGCGTCCTGCGTAAACAAATGATAGATCCAGCGACTGGTCACCATCAAGATCCCACTCATTCCCAATGCTGTGCCAAATGCCATCGCCAGGCACACCCTGACGCTCTTGTGAATCCTGTCGATTTTACGCGCGCCGAAATTCTGTCCGACAAACGTCGTGATCGCCACGCCGAAAGCCCCCATGATCATCCAGAAGATCCCATCGATCTTCCCATACGCCGTATACGCCGCAATCGTGTCCGTGCCAAACGTATTCACGCTGGCCTGAATCACAATATTCGATACCGAATACATGACCGACTGCAGCCCAGCCGGGATCCCGATTACGACGATTTCCTTCAACAATTCGCCATGCAGCCGAATTCGCTTGCGGATCAGCCGGTAACGGTCATCCTCAGCCTGAGATAAGCTCAGATAGACAAGTCCGCCGCTGATAAACTGCGCCAGACAGGTAGCCGCCGCCGCACCGAAGACACCCCATTGGAAGACCAGGACAAAAAGCAGATCCAGAACCACGTTGGCCAGGCAGCAGACAATCAGAAAGTACATCGGCCGCTTGGAATCCCCGACGGCCCGCAGAATACCAGACCCGACATTGTACAACAAATTCGGAATCAAGCCGACGAAGTAGACAATCATATAAATCAATGAATAATTCATGATGTTCTCCGGCGTCCCCATCGCCCTTAACGCCACCGGTGCGCCGAAAATCCCGATCACCATCATGATCGCCCCGCCGATCAACGACATCGCCACCGCCGTGTGCACGGCGTCGCTTGACTGCTCCACCTTTCGCGCGCCATAATACTGTGAAATAATGACCGTCGCGCCCGAAGACAAGCCGACAAAAAAGCCGACCAGCAGATTGATCAAAGTCCCCGTCGCGCCCCCAACCGCCGCCAGCGCCTCCTTGCCGACAAACTGGCCGACGATGATCGCGTCGACCGTGTTGTATAACTGCTGGAAGAACGTGCCCAGCATAATCGGAAAGAAAAACAGCAGCAGCTGTTTCCAAATAACCCCTTCCGTAATCTCATTGACTGTCGGATGTTGATGCTTTCTCATCAGTGATGCTCCCCCTTAAACTGAATACTAGAATAGCACTGAAATTTCCGTTTGTCACGAACAAATATGAAAAAACCAGAAGCATTTTTCAGCTTCTGGCCAACTCTTTTCACACTCTAATTTTGTTCGGCATTGTATTGCTTTTCATCCAGCATTTTCTCGCTCCGGGCGACGATGACCGACGTTGCGGCATCCCCGACGACGTTCAGCGAAGTGACCAGCATTTCAATCGGCCGGTTGATCGCCAGGATCAGCGAATACGCCAGCAACGCCGCGTCATTGGTATAACCCATCCCCGTCAAAATCGTGAACAGGATGACTGCTCCAGCCCCCGGAGCCGCCGGCGTGCCGATCGAAGCGATCAGCGCCAGGATCGCAATGATCGCGATGCTGGAAACCGTCACAGAATAGCCGGAGGAGGCCGCGACGAAGATCGCGGCAATGACCTGCATGATCGCCGTTCCGTCCATGTTGACCGTCATGCCTAACGGCAGGGTAAACGATGCAATTTCATCGCTGACGCCCAGTTCCTCGGTTACCGTCTTGCGGTTCAGCGGCAGCGTTGCCGCACTGGAGGAAGTAGAGAAACCGAACACCGCAACTTTCGCAATCTTCTTAACGAACGGAATCGGATTGATCCGGCCCAAGACCGCCACAAAGATCGCATAGCCGACGATCAGGAAGGCCAGCAGAAGCAGCACCGTCGTCACGACATAGGCCAGCGCCGGCTTCAGATGATCGACGCCGTAGATCGCAAACGTCCGGGTCAAAAGGACGAAGATTGCCAGCGGACCAAATTTATTGATCACATAGCTTAAGCAAACTGTGATGATATCGCTGATCTCCTGCAGCAGCTTCTTTAAAACGGTTACCTTGGAACCTAAGGCGTTGATGCCCAACCCCGTCGCTACCGCTAAGAACACCACTGCCAGCACCTGCCCGTTGGTTGAGAACGCGCTGGTCATGTTGTTCGGGACGATCGACAACAAGATTGACAGCGGATTGCTTCCACTGGACCCCGTCGAAACATTCAAGCCGCTGACTTCCACCGCATTGAAAGCCCCTGTCGCATAAACAGTAAGACCGACAGCGCCGGCGATCACCAGCGCCACCACGGTCGTCAGTAAGAAAGTCCCCAGCGTCTTGCTGGAAATTCGCCCCAGCTTGCGCGTATCCGTAATCTGACAGATCGCCAACGCAATCGAACAGAAAATCATCGGTACGATGATGACCTGCAGCGCGTTGACAAACAGCTGACCGACGATGTAGAACAAACCGATCGCATTCTTGCCGGCCTCTGCCGTAATATCCTGGAATAATAGATTGTTGATGGCCGCCCAGGTCTGGGTCTGGCCCGAGGTCAAGAGATTTTCACGAAGCATCAGCATGGCCAGGCCGCAGATTAGCCCCAGAACCATCGCGATCGCCATTTTGACGGCAAGATGATTGCCTTTTTTTTCTGTTTTTTTCATACAGTTCCCCTTTCATAAAAATACTCCTGACCCTTTAAGATCAGGAGTAAATGAACAGGCGAAACGTATTCATCTTCCTTGAGCAGCCTCACGGGACTCTCTTAAAGGATCACTGCAAAAAGTATACTCATAAATCCCTCCCTTGTCAACAATCAAAAAAGCACTTGTTTATGGAGCATTTTTATCCCTGGCGTATCCTTAACTTTTTTCTGAAATGATTTAAGGACGAACGCTGATCGCGCCCGGGATCCACTTGAAAGCATACGAAAGCAAAAGCTTCTCCACCTTTTTCAAATAATTTTCATAGTTGCCCCAGCTGATATTGAACGGTCCTTCGCCGCCGGCCACAACCGCAACATAAGCCGTGATCTCCCTTTCTCGAATCACCAAGGTGATCGTCACGCCCGTTGCCGAATTCACCCGCGCATAATAGCGCTCAGCTGTGATTATCTGAACCTCGGTATCACCCGCCTGCTGTCGATAAACAACGACATCCCCGCTAAAAGCCTTGACTTGTCTGACGAAGGTTTCCGCAAATGAAGCCTCCGGCTGACCTTCAAAACGATAGAGCTGATCGATGATATTTTTACTCATTTTCCTTCCCCTTTCCCTTTCATTTGGCCCCGGATCTTGGTTGTTCTGCTTTCACGCCGGTCAAATTGTCCTATTCCTTTCCTGATGATTTTCACCTCAGCGATGGATCAAGGCGTCACCCGTGATCAGCCGCCGCCCGTTTTCATGGCACAGCAACAGAGCAGTATCCCGGTCTGTCCGCCGTTCAATCTCGGCCTGAACATCGCTCAGCTTGATCACCCGCTTGCCCCAGCAATGATGCGCGTCGGTGCCGATGGCGTCGCAATAGCCTTCCTCTACCATCCGCCAGGCCAGCGCGCATTGTTCCTTATCGTCGTTGTGGATCAGCGAAGTCCGGTTGACCTGAAAATCGCAGCCCAGGGCCCGCCATCGCTTCAGCGTAGAGAAATCCTCCTGCACGCTCTTATACCGTTCCGGATGCGCGATGATCACCTCATAGCCCGCATCCAACACCTGCTTTAACAGCTCGGTTTCGCTGCTGCCCAGCTGGACCTTCTGATACCAGGGAAATTCGATCAACAGCCGCCGCGAACCGTTCAGCGTCAGCGCCCGGCCGCTGCGGATCCATTCCAGCGACGCATCGGTCAAAAAGAACTCGCAGCCCAGCGCCGTTTCAATCGGCCAGTTTTCTTCGGCGATCAGCTCCTGCAGCGCCGCAAACGGCGCCGCCAGCGTTTGGGCGTCGTTTTCATATTTATAATAAGGAAGACTGTGCGGCGTACACAAGATCGCCTCAATTCCATCCTCTACCGCAATTTGCAGCATCTTCTTCGTTGTTTCCCGATCCTGCGACGCGTCGTCGACGCCCCACAACACATGACAATGAATATCAATCATTCCATTTTTTCCTCCTCTGTCCGCAATCGCTATCCTTATTATAATAGAGTGTACAAAAAAGAAAAGAGAATCCCGCAAGATTCTCTTCAGTCTTCATTTCACAAAGTCGAACCGTCAAAATAAAGATCAGACGGATATTTGAGTTCATCTTGATTCGCAAATTCGTCAATAAACTTGTCTGACGAATATTGATTCATCTGATAATCTCAAACCAGGATTTGTTTGATTTCCTCCCGCCGCAGATCCACGTCCACTTCATTCACATAGACAATCCCATCCACGTCCACACAGGATACATAAATTTCATAAACCAATCCAGTGACGAAAACAAGCTGACTTCGACGGTATTATCCAGCACTTCGTTCATGATCAGATATTTATCTTATAATGCCTCTCAGCTTACCGAAATCTGTGGCCTTAATCCACTTCATCCTGTTTTTCATTCTTTTTCGATTTCGGCTTGTAAAACGCCCGGTTTTCCATCGGGAACAGACGCGATGTGAAGCTGCCCGGCTCCGTTTGCGCGTACGCCTTATCCAGTGTGTTCATGCGCGCGTCCAGATTGTCGATCAGATGCAGCACTTCCGCCTCCGCGACCATCGGCATGACCGGCGAACCGAATTCCAGCTGACCGTGGTGCGACAAAACCATGTGCCGCAGTAAAATCGCTTCCTCGCTCTTTTCGTAGCCCAGCTGAACGGCGACTTCCATAATCTTCGCCTGCATGATCGAGATATGCCCGATCAGCTTGCCCTCCAGCGTATATTCCGTCATGACCGGGCCGGACAGTTCCGTCAGCTTGCCCAGATCATGAACCAGCACGCCGCTGACCAAAAGATCCCGGTCCAGCAGCGGATAGAGCTTGACGATCTCATTCGCCAGATCGACCATCCCGGTGACATGCACCGCCAGGCCGCCGACGAAGTTGTGATGGTTCTTCGCCGCCGCCGGATAATCAAAGAACGGCTTATCATATTCCGCGAACAACGCGCTGACAATCCCTTTATAAATCGGATTGGACAGCGAGCTGATCGCGTCCTGGATCTTCTGCTGCAACAGCTCCTTGGGAATATCCGAAGCGATAACATAATCGCTCAATTCAATACTCTGCTGATCCATCGGCGTCAACCGATGTACGCGCAGCTGCAGTGAATTCCGGTACCGCAGCACCTCGCAGCTGACCTCGCCGACCCGTCCCGGCACGCAGGCAGCCGCCTGTTCTTCCTTCACATCCCAGATCTTGCCTTCGATTGTGCCGGATTTATCCTGCAGCGTCAAAGACAGATAGGGTGAACCATTGCTCGTCACGCCCTTGGTGACCTGCACAAGCAAAAGCGGCAGCGTCAGGCTTTCTCCTTCCTTAAACTCACTGATTTTCTTATTCATCATCCCACTCCATTTCACTTAAAATTAAATAAATATCCTCAACGTCGAAGCCCTGGGCTGAACAGTAGCGGAAGACATAATTGCGCAGCTTGGTGCCGCTATACTTCGACTGATACCGTTTCTTCGCTTTCGCCGCCGTCTTGCGCAGGCTCTCCAACTCGGCCCGTTCTTCCTCAACAAAGCTCAGGTTGTCCATGACCTCATTGATCACGTCGACCGCAAAGCCCTGAGCGATCAATTTGGATTTCATCATATTCTTCTTCATCCGCACTGATTTTTCCTTGATCGTCGGCTGCAGCTTCTGCGCCCACTTCAACGCGTTGCGGAATTCCGACTGTTCATCCTCGTCGGCGAACACGGATTCAATCATCTCATACGGGATGCCCTTCTTCCGCAATGTCCGGCTGATCTTGTTTTTGCCCTGCATCAGAAGCTTCAGATTATAAACTTGATTTTTGGTATAGCGCAGGTCGTTGATCAGATCCCGTTCTTCCAGCTTCTCAACGATCTCGTTGATCTGCTTGATATCCAGCTGCGTGTTCTGCGTCAGCCAGTCGTAGATTTCCTTGCGCGTGCGGTCTTTCGCCGCGATCCGCTTCAGACAGCTCTGATACGCCTTGACCGCTTCTTCCTCGCTGATCAGTTCGTCCAGCTCATCGCTGCTGATCAGCACGTCCTTGCGCAGTCCCTTATTGAAATACGTTTCTAGTGAAACAAGAATCCGGATTTCATCGTTGGGCGAGCAGACCTTCAGCTCAACGCAGTCGTCCTTCGGCCGGATCGATTCCAGCCGGTACATTTCACGGTATTCCGCAGTCGCGCTTTCATAGACTTCCAGCACCTTCTGATAGAAAATCCGGCTGTCGTAAACTTCAACCTGCGACTTCGCGGCAGCCTTCATCGCAGCGCGCTCCTCTGCGCTCATCGCTAAGAAAAGCTGCACTTTCTCGGCAAACTGTTCAGGTTTCTTAAACAGGAAACCGGTCTGGCCTTCCAGCACCAGATCTTCCAGCACTTCATCCGGCCGGGCAAAAACCGGCAGTTCGCTGGCTAACGCTTCGATGTAGGTCATACCCTGCGTTTCAGTCAGCGAAGCGGAAACAAACGCGTCCGCGCAATGGTAGTAGGAAGGGATCTGATCCGCCGGCTTCTTCCCGGCAAAGGTGATCATTGAATCCAGCCCCAGCTCGCGCACATGGCTCTCCAAGGCTTCCTGCTCCGGCCCGCCGCCGATCACCGCAAAATGAACCGGCATCCCGGCTTCTTTTAAATAGGTAAACCCGTCGATCACAAAGTCGATGCTTTTCTCCTTCGCGATACGGCCGACGAAAATGATCAGCGTCTCTTCCGAATTCGCCATCAGCTCTTCGCGCCGCTGCCGGATCGTTTCCGCATCCGTACGGTGGGCGTCAAAGCGCTGCAGATCCAGCCCGGTCGGAATCACGTGAATCCGCTTCTTAATTCCATAGCGCTGCAGCATTTCCTTGGTCTTCTGGGATGGAGCGATCAGTTCCGTGCTCGTCTCACCATACAGCTTGCTTAGGCTGCTGACTGCCTTCTTTGCGACCTTATCGACCGTTTCCAGATTAAACACGTTGACGTAATGCGTATAATCCTCATAGGTTGTATGATACGTCGACACCAGCGGGATCTGCAGCATCTTCGCTACGATCCGGGCGAAGATCCCGACACCGAATTCCGTATGGGCATGGATCACATCCAGCTCCATCTCGCGGATATCCTTGAGCACCGCAAAATGAATCGGACTGGTCAGCACATAGCCGTACAAGCTTTTTAATTCCACGCCCGGCAGCCGCAGCACATTGCCTTCGCGCTGGACCTGAAGCAATCCCGGATGGGTTGTGATCACGAACACATCGTGACCATTCTTTTCTAATTCCTGCTGCAGCGTCACAATGGAAGAAACGACGCCGTTGACATCAGGCAGATAGGTATCTGTAAATAATCCAATTCTCATTTCTTTTCCTCCTGCATCGGTTCGACAACGATCGCCGGCCGGCTCTTAACCCAGATAAAGGTCAGACCGCCCAGGATCAGCATAAAGTAATAAGAGGCAAACCGCCATAAAATCATCGAGCTGGTCGCGCCCAGCTTTCCGAAGATCGTTGAAAACATCAAAACATACGTGGCTTCCGTGCCGCCGCTGGCGCCCGGAATCGGAATGAACGCGTTGATCATCGACACGAACGCTGACAGCGCCATGCAGTCGATAATCAGATCAAGGCTGACGTTCAGGCCCAGCGCCTGCGCGCAGAAAAACGGGATCGCGTAATACAGGCCCAGCCGTACAAAGTTGGCCAGCGTCACTCGCACAATCAGCGGCCGGTGGCCTTTCAGCTTCGCAGTTTCACTGCCGAACCGGTCGAGCTGATCCTTTAATAAAGCCAGCGCTTTTTCCGGATTTTTTACCAGATGCAGCTTACAGCCCAAATTCAGACCGGTCGTGCTGATCCATGTGTAAACCTTCGGGAACCGGACTAACGCCCACAACCCGATAATCACCAGGCTGTTGACCAGAAAGCCAAGCAGGACAAGCAAAAAGAACTGCGAATAGTTAGTGTAGAAATGATGAAACCGCAGCAGGATCAAAATGAAAACCGACGCGATCATCGTCGACTGGTACACAATAAAATCCATCCACAGCACGCTCGCCGAATCACTTAACGGCACGCCCTGTTTCTTAAACACATACACCTGGGCAAACTGACCACCCGAGGCGCTCGGAGTCACGCCATGGAAAAAAGAAGCCACCAGGGCGTTGACAATCCCATAATTCAACTTGTAATGCGGATTGCTGATGCGGGTCAGCTGCGTCAGTATCCAGCCGATCACACACTGATACAGAATCGCGATCGCAATGATCACGATCAGCCAGCCGGCGTTCACCTGCTGCAGAATCCCCATGACCTCGTTAAAATTATCCTTCAAGGTAAACCACAGCACTCCGGCTGTGAAGCCTACGATGAGCAGAATATTAATCACATAGTTTCGCGCTTTTTTCATACTTCCTCAGCCTCGTTAACTTATTATACAATGAAAAACAAGGTTACACAAGGAATAAGGCTTCCTGCCCCGCGCTCTTAAGACCGCCTTCGCCGATTCTTTTTTCTTTCTTAAGAAATCCCCGTCAAATCAAAGAAAAAGAGAGCTTGCTCTCCTTACAACGTCTCCGGCCGGTTGTTTTCCAGCACGGTTTCATAAATGGTTTTCAGCTGCTGGCCCACGCTGGCGATGCTGCGTTCCTGCGCCGTCTTTTTCCCCTCGTCGCTGACCGACGGCAGACGCTTCTCAACGACTCCTTCGATCAGCTCGACGAACTCGTCTACAGACTGGCCTTTATAACAGTTCACCCGATCTTTCAGCCAAGGATCAAACACCCCGATGTCACGGACGATGACCTGTTGGGAAGCGGCCAGCGCTTCCAGCACGACGATGCCTTCCGTTTCCTCGTAAGACGGGAAGAAAAAAGCATTCGCTCCGGCATACGCGCCCTCGATAATCGCGCCCTTAACATAGCCTGGGAAGATCACATTGGCCGGATGATCCTCAACCAGCTCGCGGATATTCTTCGGCACGGAGATCAGCGGCGTATAGCCGAACCAGATAAACTTATACTGCGGCAGACGCTTCGCTACCTCAATGAAATCCGGCAGTCCCTTGCGCTCAAAATACAAGCCGACAGACAATACGACCTTATCGGTTTCATTCAGGCTGAAATACTTGTAATACGCTTTGACCTTTTCCGGATTGTAGCTGAAGCGGTCCAGATCAATGCCGTTGGACACGGCATAAATCGGTAAGTCAATGCCATAGCCTTCCAACAAGCTCTTGGAATAGGGCGTCGGCGTAATGATCGCATCGGCGCTGGAATAGAGCGAAACCAGATGCTTCTTAAACAGCGGGGCAAACTGATTGGACAGCACAAACGAATTGCGGAAATCTTCTTCAGTTGAATGTGCGTGATAAATGACCGGTTTGCCTTCCCGGCGGGCTTTGGCAATCACTCCCGCGCTGGCCGGTCCGACCGTATTGATGTGCAGAATATCAAAATCATCGTTCGGATCCAGCGTGTACTCAATCCCCGCCATCGTCAGCGCCTGCTTCTGATGCTTCAGCGCCCGGCCGATCCCGGAAGTTGAGATCACCTTTTCTCCTTCAAAAAACAACAATACTTTCATGTACATACCTCGAATCCACTATCAAGTATAATGAAAACCCTATCAATTATCAAGTCCTTCCGCGGTTTTCATCCTGAGCCTTAGACATCCGGCGGACATTGTTTGCCAGATTTCTGCAAAGAGGAGCTTGTTTTATTCAAATTCAGATGTATCAAAATCATCAGGGAATAATTCCATGCTTCCATTCAACAGCGGCTGAAAAGCAAAAAAAGCGACCCCCAAAATGAGGGTCAGCTTTCTATGCAAGTTTCAGCTTATTCTTCTGACAGCTTGACTAAGCGTGTATAACGGCGCTGCGCATCCTTCTTTGTTCTTTCGAACATTTCGTATGCTTTTTCGCCCTTCAGCTTCGGCAGCTGGCTGTAACGGGTTTCGTTCAGCAGGAACGCCTGGAACAGATCCCAGTTCGGTTCCTTGGAATCGATCGTTAACGGATGTTCTTCGTTGCGCGGATCGAAACGGTACAGAACGGTATAGCCGCATTCAACAGCCTTGGCCTGAACTCTCTGATGGTTCGCCAGACCGCCCTTGATGCCGTGTTCAGCACATGGTGCGTAAGCGATGATCAGGGATGGTCCATCGTAGCTTTCAGCTTCCTTGAAGGCTTTCAGCGTCTGAGCCCGGTTCGCGCCCATCGAAACGGAAGCGACATAGACATGACCGTAAGCCATCGCGATCTGACCGAGGTCTTTCTTCGCGGTGCTCTTGCCGCCGGCTGCGAACTTCGCGATCGCTGCCGACTGCGAAGACTTGGATGCCTGTCCGCCGGTGTTGGAGTAAACTTCGGTATCCAGAACCAGGACGTTGACGTTCAGGTTGTTGGCCAGAACATGATCCAATCCGCCGTAGCCGATATCATAAGCCCAGCCGTCGCCGCCGACGATCCAGATCGACTTGCCGACCAGGTCGCGTTCGTAATCCAGCAGTTCCTTGACCGCTTCATTCGCAGAAGCTTTGACGCCGGCAATGATTTCATCTTTGATTTCACGCTGTGCATCACGGTTGTTGCCCGCCGCCAGATATTTCTCGAACGCCGCCTTCAGTTCCGGTTCAACGGAATCCAGGTTGTTTTCCATCAGCGACAGGATGCGCGCTTCCTTGAAGTTCTGCGCCAAAGCCATGCCGTAGCCGTATTCAGCGTTGTCTTCAAACAGGGAGTTCGCCCAGGCGACGCCGTTGCCTTCCGCATCGTTGGAGAACGGAGTTGACGGTGTCGAGGAGCAGTAGATCATCGAGCAGCCGGTCGCGTTGGCGATCATCATATCCTTGCCGAACAGCTGAGAAGCCAGCTTGTAGTAAGGCGTTTCGCCGCAGCCCGGGCAGGCTCCGGAAACTTCAAAGTAAGGCATTGCGAACTGCGAGCCCTTGACCGTGTCCACCGGGAAGTAGTTCGTCTTGTATTCGGTGTGCTTGAACAGGTAATCGGCCAGCGGTTCCTGATCCAGCTTTTCGTTGATATCGACCATCTTCAGCGCCTTGTTGCCGCCCTTGCCCGGACATTCAACAACGCACAGACCGCAGCCGACGCAGTTCGCCGGAGAAACCTGAATCCGATACTTCAGATTTTCAACACCCTTGCCCATCGCCTGAATCGTCTTGAATTCCATCGGCGCATTGGCGATTTCTTCATCTGTCAGTAAGAACGGACGGATTGTCGCATGCGGGCAGACGAACGAGCAGAATCCGCACTGGATACAGTTGTTTGGATCCCAGGTCGGAACCTGAACCGCGATCGTGCGCTTTTCCTTGAAGGAAACGCTGTTGTGAATCGAGCCGTCCAGGATATCGTACTTCATGAAGTTGGATACCGGCAGATCGTAGCCTTCCAGAGAGTTGATCGCCATGACATGGTTGTCAAAGTATTCGTCGCCGGTCAGCTTGCGTCCGGAATCATAGCTCAGTTCAGCCCATTCCGGCTTCACTTCGATTTCAACCAGACCGTTTTTGCCCTGGTCGATCGCCTTGTAGTTCAGCTGGACGATTTCGTCGCCCTTCTTGGAGTAGGACTTCTTCGCCATGTACTTCATCAGTTCAACCGCTTTATCATACGGCATGATCTGTTCGTTCAGCGCGAAGAACGCCGACTGCAGGATCGTGTTGGTCCGGCGGCCCATGCCGATTTCCTGAGCGATCTTGGTCGCGTCGATGATGTAGAACTTCGCGTTCTTCTTCGCCAGCTGCGCCAGCATGCGGTTCGGCAGGTGATCCTGCAGTTCCTCTGCGGAGAACGTTGTGTTCAATAAGAAGGTTCCGCCGTTCTTCAGGCAGCTGACCATGTCATACTTGAAGCAGTAAGCGTCTAAGCTGCAGGAAACGAAATCAGCGTTTTCAATATAATAGGTGGAACGGATCGGGGAATGACCGAAACGCAGGTGGGAGCGGGTAACGCCGCCGGCCTTCTTCGAGTCATACTGGAAATACGCCTGCGCATACTGATCGGTGTTGTCGCCGATGATCTTGATCGAAGACTTGTTCGCCGAAACGGTACCGTCAGAACCCAAACCGAAGAACAGGCAGGATGTGTAGTCCGCGCTGACATGGAATTCAGGATCGACTTCCAAGCTCAGGTGCGTAACGTCATCGTTGATGCCGATGGTGAATTCCGCCTTCGGAGCATCTTTCGCCAGTTCGTCATAAACAGCCTTGATCTGGTTCGGCTGCGTATCGCGGGAGCTTAAGCCGTAGCGGCCGCCGATGATCGTCAGATCCATGCCCTTTAATGCGGCTAAGACGTCGAGGTACAGCGGTTCGCGGGCGCCCATTTCCTTCGTGCGGTCCAGAACCGCGATCTTCTTGACCGAAGCCGGCAGCACCGCGGTCAGATACTTCACGGAGAACGGACGATACAGATGGACTTTGATCAGGCCGACTTTTTCGCCGCGCTTGGTCAGCTCGTCGATCGTTTCTTTAATCGTTTCGGTAACGGAACCCATCGCAATGATGATGCGTTCCGCATCCGGTGCACCATAGTAAGTGAACGGTGCGTATTCGCGGCCGGTATGCTCGCTGATCTTCTTCATGTAATCGGCAACGATATCCGGGATCGCTTCATAGTGCAGATTCTGCGCTTCGCGGCCCTGGAAATAAATGTCGTCGTTTTCCGCGCCGCCGCGGGTTACCGCGTTGGTATGCGGGTTTAGCGCATTGGCCCGGAACGCTTCAACCGCGTCCATGTCGATCAAGCTCTTTAAGAACTCATAATCCATGACTTCGACTTTCTGAATTTCGTGAGAAGTTCTGAAGCCATCAAAGAAATGAATGAACGGCACGGAGCCCTTGATCGCCGCTAAATGCGCGACGCCGGCCAGATCCATTGCTTCCTGAACGGAATGCGACGCCAGCATGCAGACGCCGGTCTGACGGCAGGCATAAATGTCGCTGTGATCGCCGAAAATGCTCAGTGCACGGGTTGCCAGAGAACGCGCTGCGACGTGAATAACGCCTGGCAGCAGCTCGCCGGCCATCTTATAGATATTTGGAATCATCAACAGTAAGCCCTGGCTTGCCGTAAATGTGGACGCCAGCGCACCGCCCTGCAGAGCGCCGTGTACCGCGCCGGCGGCACCGCCTTCAGCCTGCAGTTCCGCAACTTTGACAATCGTGTCAAAAATGTTTTTACGGCCCTGAGTAGCCCATGCGTCAACGACTTCAGCCATCGGTGAGGATGGGGTGATAGGATAGATTGCAGCTACTTCAGTAAACGCATACGCGCAATGAGCGGCAGCTGTATTGCCATCCATGGACATAAAAGTTTTTGTCATGGTTAAACCTCCTGTACTCTCTAACCGTTACCATTATAAAACAAAAGGTTTGATTTTTAAACCTCGATTTTCAACTTCTTCCTGCTTCTTTCCGATTTTTACCCATTTTTTTCAAGCGCTTTCCATCAGATGATTTAAACTTTACAATTTGCCTGAAAACCGGCCGTCAAAAAAGGAGGAAATCAATGAATTTCCCCCTTCTGTTGCCTACACTTGAATGCGCGTCCACTTCGCTTCGCGGAAACGCCAGTAGCTGACGATATAGCGCGTGAACTGATCGAGCAGCACCGACAGCCACGCCCCCGGCAATCCCAGATTGAGCGGATAGCACAGCACCCAGGTCAGAACCGGCCGGACGATCGTGACGCTGACAAACATCAGAAGCGCGACAAACTTGACGTCGCCGGCCCCGCGCAGCGATCCGACGATGATGACCTGCACGATCTGAAACAGCACGGTGATCGAAAGAATGATCAACGGTGTTTCCCCGGCCAGAATCACCGCCGCCTCGTTGGTGAACAGCGCCATCAGCTGGGCGCGGAACAGCGTGATCGAACCGGAGACAAGAATTGCCAGAATCAAGCCGATCCGCTGGGCAACCTTGCCGTAGATGATCGCCATATCCGAGCGGCTGGCGCCTAAGCTCTGCCCGACCAGCGAGGTATTGGCAATCGACAGCCCGTCGCCGACGGAGAACGAAATCGACATGATGTTCATGACGATCTGATGGGCGGCGAAGGCGACCGTGCCCAGGCCGGCCACCGCTTTGGCGTACATCAGAAAGCCGATCCGCAAAAAGATCTGTTCAACAAAGGCCGACCAGCTGATGTTATAAAGATCGCGGATCGCCGGAATATCCGGCTTCCACGACTGCCGCCGATGCAGCTTTAAGAAGCCCTCGGTATGCGTGACGGAATACACCGCGATCAGAAACGAGACGATATTGCCGATCGCCGTCGCGATCGCCGCGCCCGCCACCTCCAGGCGCGGGAAGAAAAACAGACCGTTGATCAAAAGTGCGTTGAACACGAGGTTGACAAGATTGGCCGCGATGTTGGTCACCATCGAAATCCGCGTGTTGCCGACGCCGCGCTGGGCGGCGGTGATCGTCAGACCGATGCAGTAGAAGAAATTACCGAACATGATGATCCGGAAATAGGTCACCGCCAGGCCCAGATAATCCGGCGTCGCCCCGGCAAACGCCAGAATCTGCGGAGCGAACAGCGCGCCGCAGAAGGAAAGCAGAAAAGAAAACCCGACGCTCAGCAGCAGCGCCTGGCGCAGATAGGTATTCGCTTCTTCCTGCTTTCCCGCCCCCTTGCGGCGGGAAACGAGCACGGTAACTCCGGTGTTGAGCGCCAGGATCGTCGCCAGCACAAGAAACTTCGGCTGGTTGGTGATGCCGACCGCCGCGATCGACGCCGAGCCCAGGTTGCCGACCATCATCAAATCGACCGCTCCGATCAGCGCGATCAGCACGCTCTCGACGGCGCTGGGCCAGGCGATTTGATAGGTGCGCTTGTAAATCGCTTTGTTGCTCGGTATTTCGCCGCGGATCTGAGCCGGCTTGATCATTCCCTGCCAGCGGAAAAAGTTCAATATTGCGTCCACTTATAACTCCCCCTCAATTCTATACCGAATAGTTTACCATAATTCTTCAGAAAATGCGTCTTTAGTTCTGCCCTTGATTAAGGGAAACGGACCGGCCTGATTTTTTCACCCTATCCTCAGCGCAAAAAAAAGAAACCCGCCGCCGGAAGATCGAACTTCCACTTCAGCTGCGGGCTTCGATATTGAAAATCCTGTCCAATAAACGGGATTTGTCTCTTTCAGAGCATCCTTCGCTTATTTTTCAAGCAGGTAGGCCGCCAGCAGCGTGTAAGCCGCGCTGACGCCCTGCATGTGCGTCCGTTCCATACCGTGGCTGGCATGCACGCCCGGGCCGATCAAAGCGCCGCGGATATCGTTGCCGCCCTTGAGCGCCGCGCCGCAGTCGCTGCCGTAAAACGGATAGATGTCGACGGCATAGGGCAGCTGGTGCGCCTGCGCCAGTTCGATCAGCCGGCTGGTCATCTGATAATCATACGGGCCGCCGGAATCTTTGGCGCAGATCGACACATCGGTCTCAGTACAGCTCAGATCTGTACCGACGCAGCCCATATCGACCGCCAACAGCTCCCGGACATCACCTGGAATCCACGAAGCGCCGTGGCCGACTTCCTCATAGGTGGAGAACAGGAAATAGGTTTTCTGCGGCGTGGTCACGTTTTCATCTTTGAGCGCTTTCAGCAGCGTCAGAAAGATCGCGGCGGAAATCTTGTCGTCCAGAAAGCGGGATTTGATGAAGCCGCTCGGGGTGATCGTCGTCTTCGGGTCGATCGCGATGATATCCCCGGCCTGGATTCCCAATCTGCGCACATCCTCTTCATTGCGGACAAGCTCGTCGATCCGTACTTCCATCGTTTCCTCCGAGCGTTCCTGGCTCGAAGCTTCCTTGTAGACATGCACCGCCGGGGCCGTCGACAGAATCGTACCGGTATAGACTTTTCCCTGGCGTGTGATGATGCGGCAATATTCGCCATCCAGCGTCGGCAGGCACGGCCCGCCCAGCCGGGTAAACGCCAGCTTGCCATCCTTTTTAATTGATCGGACCATCAGCCCCAGCGTATCGGTATGCGCGCTCACCGCAACAGCCGGCTGATCGGCCGGTCCTTCGATTTCCACGATCAGATTGCCCTTGGCGTTGCGATAACAGGCGTAGCCTAACGCCTGCACCTGTTTTTCGATCCAGTCGATCGCATGCTGAGTAAAACCGGTCGGGCTGTCGATGCTCAGCAGTTGTTGAGCATAGTCCGCCAGAATTTGTTCGTTCATCTTCTTCATTGCGTTTCCTCTTTTCCTTCTGAACCAGACTAACTGATATAGACTCCGTCCTGATCATCCGTTTCGCTGACCAGCACTTTCACATCCTCATTGAGTGAAGTCGGCACGTTCTTGCCGACATAATCGGCGCGGATCGGCAGCTCGCGGTGTCCGCGGTCAACCAACACCGCCAGATGAATCGCCCGCGGCCGGCCGAAGTGCATGATGCCGTCCATCGCTGCGCGCACTGTGCGGCCTTTATACAAGACGTCGTCGACCAGAATCACGATTCTGTCCTGCACCGGCACGCGCAAGGCCGGCGGCTGAACCTCGCCGCGTTCTATATCGTCGCGCCACGAAGAAATATCAAGGCTGTCGCAGGGAATGTCGCATTCCTCAAACTGATCGATCATCTTTTTTAAACGTTCCGCCAGAAATTCGCCGCGGGTCTTGATGCCGACCAGCACCAGTCCTTCCACACCCTTGTTTTTTTCTACGATTTCATGCGCCATGCGTACTAACGAACGCTTCATGGAACTGGCGTCCATAATTTCCTTCATGTTTGTCTTCTCCTTTCGTCACACAATCTGGAATAAATAAAATTTAAGATACCGGGTTTCCGGCACGGTTATTAAAATGGGATGATCCGGGGCCTGATGACGGACCTCGATTTGCCGCAGCTCGACCTTTGCGTTCCGCGCGGCTTCCTGCAGCATCGTTTCAAACATTGCGTCTTCCATAAAATGCGAACATGACGCCGTTGCGAACAATCCGCCCCGCGGCAAAAGCTTCATCGCCAGCGTGTTGATCTGGCAATAGCCCTGATAGGCGCTGCGGATCGTTTTGCGGGATTTGGTAAACGCCGGCGGATCGAGAATGACATAATCAATGCCCTGCGCTTTCCACTTCGGATCCGCTAACAGATCGAACACGTCGGCCTGCACAAACTCCAGCTTCTCTTCCAATCCGTTAAGCCGCGCATTGTCTCTGGCGCTGGCTAATGCGCTGGCGGAAATATCGGCGGCGATCACCCGCGCCGCCCCAGCCTTCGCCGCATTGAGCGCAAATGATCCGGTATGCGTGCAGCAGTCCAGCACCGATCTTCCCTTCGCCAGCCGGGCCGCCGCCTGACGGTTGTATTTCTGATCGAGGAAAAATCCCGTCTTCTGCCCCTCGCCAAAATCAACCTCATAGCGGATTCCGTTTTCCACGATCTGCGTCGTCGTGCTTTCGGGATGCGGGAAGCCGGCGGCCCAGCCCGTGCTTTCCGTCAGGCCTTCCTTTTTGCGCAGCGCGATGTCGTTGCGTTCGTAAATCCCCGCGATCGTTTGACCGCGTTTTTCCATTTCTTCCCACAACAGGGCAAACAGCTGATCCTTGATCCGTTCGATCCCCAGCGACATGATCTGGCTGACCAGCACCGAGCCAAACCGATCGACCGTCCAGCCCGGGAAGTGATCGGCTTCCCCAAAGATCAGCCGGCAGCAGCCGAAATCCTCGCCCATGACGATCCGGCGGTAATCCAGACTGTAACCGATCCGGCGGCGCCAGAACGTCTCGTCAAATCCGTCGTTGGCATTCTGCGAAACAATCCGCACGCGGATCAGCGACTGTTCATTATAAAAGCCGGTTCCCAGATAGGTTCCCTTTTCATTGACGACATCGCACAGCTGCCCGTCCGCCGTTTCTTTGACTTCGACGACTTCGCCGCCGTAAACCCACGGATGACCGCTTTGCAGGCTGCGCTGCGCTTTTTTCGTCACGGTCACCGTCGGAAACTGACGTTGTTGTTTCATGATTCATCCCTCTTTTTCACAGTCTTATCTTATCTGAAAGTCAGGGAAATTACAAATATTCTTTTCCCAAATTTCCGGTTAAACCTTTGACAAGGTCACAAAAAGAGTGTAATCTGAAATGGCACCGTTTTTTATCATTTCTGCAAGCCAGACCTCTGTTTTTATTCTGATTCCAAACAAATCAGGAGAAAAGAGGGTGCCAGGGATATGAGTTATGACTTTTTCAGCATGAATACAATTAGTGAAAACGCTGTGCTTCATCACAGACTTTTTTATTGCGTCCGTGAATTATTTCGGGCGCCTGAAAATCACAGGAGGCCGCAGTTAAGCCGTTCGGCTCAGCTGCTTCACGAATTGGGCATGCCCAGCAGTCTTTCCGGTTACCGGTTCTTGGAATTCGCGATGATCACGCTCGCGGAACAGCCGCACCTGCTCAAGAACCTGGACCGCGGATTATATCCGATCATTGCCGAAAAGTTTAACAGCACCAAAGACCGGGTTGAGAAAAACATCCGCTGCGCCATTGAACGAACATGGCTGCGCGGCAATGCTTCCCTGATCAGTGAGATTTTCGGGTATTCCGTCAATCCGGATCAGGGCCGACCATCCAACGCCGAGTTCCTCTGGGCCGTCTGCGATTATCTGAACCGCTGAACAGGTTCAGACGTGCCGGTTTATGCGCAACCCAAAAATCCGCCGTTGAAGCCAACGATCAACGAATCCGGGCAGCTGCCCTGGGATATTCGCGATCAAGTGCTCGACGGCGGATCTTTTTTATTTTATCGCAGCTGTTTCAAGTATGAAAATCAGGTCTTCTTCAAGAACATCCGCTGCATGACCTGTCGTGACCGGATACGCCAATGATCTCGGATCGCTCAAGGTTAAAGCACAATACCGGCGTTACAGACCGTTTTTTTCATCAGCCTGCCCGGTCAGCGCCAACACCTGTTCCTTGAACTGGCGGCCGCGCTGTTCATAGTCGGTAAACTGATCCCAGCTGGCGCAGACTGGCGACAACAGCACAATATCGCCCTTCTTCGCCAGCTGACAGGCCTGATCAACAGCCTCCGCCATCGTTTCCACGACGATCGCATCCGGCCGCAGCGCCTTGAGCTGATCGCGGGTTTCGCCATACACGATCATCGTCGCGATCCGGTCCAGAACCGGCTTCAGACCCTCGAAGCCGGTCTTTTTATCATACCCCCCGGCAAGCAGAATCACCGGTTTGTCAAAAGCCTTCAGGGCGACCGTCGTCGCGTCGACGTTGGTCCCCTTGGAATCGTTGTAATACCGCGCGCCATTGATTTCCGCCACAAATTCGATCCGGTGCTCGACGCCCTTGAACGTGCGGATGCCTTCGCGGATCTGATCCGCGTCCACGCCCATCTTCACCGCCATCGCGGCCGCCGCCATCGCATTCTGCAGGTTATGCCGGCCCGGCAGATGCAGATCACTCAGCGCAAACAGCGGCTGATCAAACAGCCAGACCTGATCCTGCTTTACGCAGACGTCGGCCGGCTTATCCAGCGAAAACGTCACCCTGCGGCACGGCAGATCCACGCAGCGTTTGACGATTTCCGGATCGTCAAGATTGACTAAAAACCAGTCGTCGCCGGTCTGATTTTTCCAGACGAGCATCTTGGCGTCGTAATAGGCGTCCAGCGAACCGAAATAATCCAGATGATCCGGCGTCAGATTCATGCAGACCGACACCGCTGGATGGAACTTTTCCATCGCGACCAGCTGAAAGGCAGCGACCTCCAGCGCCACGTCCGTCTTCTGATCACCTTGTTGGCGCACAATTTCCGATAACGGCACGCCGATATTGCCCGCTGTCCGGGCATTGGGACGCTTGCGTTTCAGCAGTTCGCCCAGCAGCGTCGTCGTCGTGGTCTTACCATTAGTACCGGTAATGGCGGCATAGGTAAACTGATCGGTAAACCACGAAGCGACCTCGATTTCATTGACAATCCGCGCCTTTTTCTCCACGAAATACTGCACGAACGGCGCATGATAAGGAATTCCCGGATTCTTGACGATCAGATCCCAGTTTTCCATTTTCAAAAATTCCGGATGTCCGTGATCCAACACCTGAACTCCGGCTTCTTCCAGTTCGCGTTTTGCGTCGATCTGCTTCATATCGGTGATCGTGACCGCATGATGATGACTTGCCAGCAAATACGCCGCCTGCGTCCCGCTGCGGGCCGCGCCGATGATTAAAACCTTCATATTACAACACTCCAATCAGAAAGCCGGCCACTGTGCAGACCAGCTGTAAAATCCAGAACATCACAACGACCTGCGTCTCGCGCATGCCGCCTAAAACAAAGCTGTAATGAATCGGTGTGTAGCGGAACACGCGTTTGCCGCGCAGCTTCACCGACGAGATCTGGATGATGACGCACAGCGTTTCCCAGACGAACACTCCGCCGATCACCACTACGGCGATCTCCTGCTTCAGAATCATCCCGACCGCAGCCAGCGCCCCGCCCAAAGCCAGCGAGCCGGTATCGCCCATGAAGATCTTCGCCGGATGCGAATTGTATTTCAAAAAGCCCAGCAGCGAACCCATCACCGCCATGATGAACGTCGCGATCGCCAGCTTGTCCTGCTGCAGAGCGAACATCACAAACGGCGCGAAGGCCAAAAAGCTGCATCCCCCTGCCAGCCCATCCATGCCATCGGTCAGATTGACGGCGTTGGACGCGCCGGTGAACATAAAGAACACCAAAAGCATATACAGCCCGCCTAACGGAATCACCCATTCAAGAAACGGCAGGATCACATCCGTCGACGCGTTCTGGCGGTACATGAAGAAGAACAACACCGCTAAGACCAGCTGTAAAAAGAATTTGTACTGCGGCTTAAGACCTTCGTTGTTCTGCCGGATCACGATGATATAATCGTCCAGAAAGCCGATCAGACCGTAGCCGACATACGCCAGCATCACGATCATCGCCTGCAGGTCGCTGATCGCCCCCGGCTGCAGAAGCAGCGTTACGGCTAAGGGCGTCAGCACGAACACGATGCCGCCCATCGTCGGCGTCTTCTGTTTTTGTTTGTATTCTTCTAACGAATATTCGCTGACGGTCTGGTTGTAGTTGATTTTATGTAGATAGGAGATCAGCAGCGGCATCGTCGCAAGCACGACGACCAGGCTGATTCCAAAAGCACTGACCAGTGTTAGAAACATGTTTCTGTCCTCCCCGCTTACCCGAAGTACCGCTCGATCAACGTGCGGTCGCTGGGGCAAGTCTTTGCCGTGTTCTGAATCAGGGAAGTCTCCCCGCCTTTTCCAGCGACTACTATTATATCATCAGTTTGCGCGCCGTCGAGTACAAATTTTATTGCTTCCGCCCGGTCGCGGATGATTTTCTGAGAGCCGTCGCAGCCCGCGGCAATCTGCGCCAGAATTCGATCTGGATCCTCGGTGCGCGGATTGTCGTCGCATAACACAACCTGATCGGCATAGGTGCAGGCGATCCGGCCCATCAGCGGGCGTTTATCCGCCTCCCGGTCCCCGCCGCAGCCAAACACGACGCTTAAGCGGGTATGCCGCTGATCCGCCACCTTACGCCAGTGCTTCAGCATCGCTTCCAGCGCGCTGGCGGTGTGCGCGTAGTCCACAACAGCCAGCACCGGCTGCTGGCATACGATTTCCATCCGGCCTTCCGGCAACGCCGCATGACGCGCGAACTCCAGCATCGCCGCCCAGGGGATATCCAGCGCGAACCCGCAGGCCAGTGCGGCTGCCAGATTCCCTTCATTAAAGATTCCGGCCAGCGGCGCTTCGACGCGGTGGCCGTTGAGATCAAACGTGATCGAATCCAGCGTTTCCGCGACCGGATGAATCCGGAAATTGACGCTGTCCCGGCCATAGGTAAACACCGGCCGGTGCAGCTGACTCAGCCAGCGCTGCGTCACCGGGTCGTCCTGATTCAAAATCGCCGTCCCTTTCTCTTTCAATTTCTCAAACAACATGAATTTCGCCCGCTGATACGCTTTTAATGTCTTGTGATAATCCAAATGATCCTGTTTCAGATTTGTCAGCACCGCCAGATCGAACAACAGCCCGTCGACCCGGTGCATCGCCAGCGCCTGGGAGCTGACCTCCATGATCACGGTATCAATCCCCCGTCTCACCGCTTCGTCCAGCAAGCGCGTTAACGTCAGCGGATCGGGCGTCGTATTCGGACTGAAGCGAATTTCATCGCCGATCACAATCCGCCCGGTGCCGATCAGACAACAGCGCCGTCCGGCGCCGCTTAACATGTCGTAAAGCAGCTGGGTAACCGTGCTTTTGCCATTGGTGCCGGTCACGCCGATCATCGTCAGCTTCAGCGCCGGATAATCGTAATATGCCTGCAGCAGCAGCGGATAGACTGCACGCGGATCGGGATGCACGATCGTCCGTTCCCCCGGCTGATCGCTGAGCACGTACCCCCCGCGCGAGCGCACCGCGTCAGCCCATTGCCGCCCGTCCGCGCGGTCGCCGCGCAGCGCGACAAACAACCCACCGCGGCCGATTTCCTGCGCCCGGTCACTGAGTGCGGTCAGCTCCGTCGTGTCTTCCGTTTCAATGCCAATCACCCGCAGCAGCTCATTCAGCCGACGCCGCCGGGCAGTAGAGCCAGACTGTGCCTTGTTCATCAATTTTCACCCCCGGACTTGGCAGCTGGTCGACGACGACGTCGCCCTCGCCGATCTTGACCAGCTTCAGATTTTCGTTTTTCACCTTTTTGTATTCCTTGCCGATATAATCGCCGACCTCGATGGTCACCGGATCGGTCCACAGCTTGATCTTCGCCATCTGATCGTCGGTTCGCCTGACCTCATAGAGCGTCAGCACATCTTCCAGCACATTGCGCACGATCGGGGAAACGACGGTGCCGCCGTACTGAATGTTGGACTTTGGCGCATCGAGCGCGATATACACGACGATCTGCGGATCGTCGATCGGAGCCGCGGCGATCGTCGACAGAATGTATTCGCCGCTCATATACGCGCCGTCCTTCGCCTTCTGGGCCGTGCCGGTCTTGCCGCCGATCTTGTAGCCGTCGATATACGCGCCCTTCGCTCCGCCTAACGCCACGACGCTTTCCAGCGCGTAGCGCATCTTGAAGCTGGTGTCCTCGCTGATGACCTGGCGTACGGCGTTGGGCTTCACCTCGACGATCGGATCCTTGGTTGTCGGATGCAGGATCGCCTTGGTGATATACGGCTGGTACAGCGTCCCGCCGTTGACGATCGCGCAGAAGGCCGTGACCAGCTGAATCGCCGTGACGGAAATGCCCTGGCCGAAACCCGTCGTTGACTGTTCCAGCAACCCCCAGTCGTCGGTATTGAACAGGATGCCCTTGGCTTCGCCCGGCAGATCGACGCCGGTTTTCTGACCGAAGCCGAAGGCGTCAAGATATTTACTCAGATTGTCGCCGCCCAGCATCTGCGCGATGTGCACGAAGCAGGGATTGGACGAATTCTGCAGGCATTGCATATAGGTCTGCTGACCATGACCGCCGGCTTTCCACGACTTTAAGCGCGCACCTTCGACAATCTCATAACCGCGGTCGTAATAACCGTCGTGTTCCATATCGAACAGTCCTTCCTCCAGCCCCGCGGAAAACGTCACCGTTTTAAACGTCGAACCCGGTTCATAGCTCATCCAGACCGGCAGGTTGCGGTTGTAGACGGATTCGTCGTAGTCCTGGTAATGATTGGGATCAAAGTCCGGCTTCGACACCATCGCCAGAATTTCGCCGGTGTTGGGGTTCATCGCCAGCCCCCAGGCAGAATCCGGGTTGTAGCGTTCCATTGCGTTGTTCAGCTCGCGCTCCAGAATACTTTGAATCCGCGTGTCGATTGTCAGCATGACGTCCATCCCCTGACCCGGGGCTTCATAGCGCTCGGAATAGATTTTCACCGGATGCCCCTTCGCGTCGAATGGAATTTTCATACTTCCCTTATTCGCTTTTAAAATTTCCTCATATTGCAGCTCCAGTCCGGCCAGCCCCTGATTGTCCACGCCGGTAAAGCCGAGCACCTGCGCCAGGTAGGCGCCGTTGGGATAATAGCGCAGCGAGTCCTGCACCAGATACACGCCGGTCAGATCCAGATGGTCGATCGCCTTGGCCTGTTCGTTGGAAATCAGCCGGCCGTAAGGGACGATCCGCTGGGTCGAAACCTTGCGGGTGATCTGCTTGTAGATGTTCTCTTTTTCCGTTTCCAGAATGTCCGCCAGCTGCTGGGCGGTGCTGTCGGGATCGGTGATCTGAGCCGGAACAACCATGACCGACGTCGAAGGAATATCCGTCGCCAGCACTTCGCCGTTGATGTCCAGAACATTCCCGCGCAGCCCGGACACTGGGAAATCCCGCTCCCATAAATCCTGCGCTTTGGAAAACAGCGTTTCCCGATCCAGAATCTGAACGTAAGCCAGCTTGCCGATGATCAAGGCAAAAATGACCGTGCCGCCGATCACGATTTTGTTGATGCGTTTTTTTATCCGCGTGCTCAGCATCCGATCACCTCTGTTTCATCCTATGAAAAAAGACCCGCGCTCATGCGGATCTTTCTTTGTTTGCAAAGGATGAAACGTCTATTCCTGCAGCACGACCTCGATTGCCGTCTGCTTGTTGACCAGCGTCCCCGGCGGAATATTCTGGGAAACGACCTTGCCGTAGCCTTCGATCTTGACCGGCAGACCGCTGGCCTTCCAGAAGCCGCTGACCTCCTTGCGCGTCCAGCCGTTCATGTCGGGCATCGTGATCTGATAGGTGTCCGTCAGCAGGAAAACCTTCTGGCGCGTCACCACCATCTCGCCGGCCTGCGGGAACTGATCGATGATCTCCTCGCCTCCGCCCAAGACGATCACATCGCATTCGCTGTCGGCCAGCTTGTTCTGCGCGTAGGTTAACGTGTGATTGATCAGCGAGGGCATCGTGGATTCATGAATCGGTACGATTTCCGCCGACGGCGCACCCGGCTCGCTGACATCCTGCTGCCCGGCAAAATTGTAGGTCATCGCGACCTTGCGCAGCACCGATTTGATCGCGTCGGATTTGACGTGCGCGTTCTTATCATAATCGGCCTGGAACGCATAATACACCAAGACCTTCGGATCCTCCGCCGGCATCGCCGCCATCAGCGAAACGATCGTCTTGCCCGTGCTGTAGCCGCCCCCGCCGACCGCTGCCAGCTGGGTGGTTCCGGTCTTGGCGATGATCGTCGTTTCCGGAATCTGATAGAACCGGGCGGTGCCGTCCTCGCGGTTGGCTGTGTCGTACATCAGCTGCTGGACCTGCTTGGAGGTTTCGACGCTGATCGGATTGCCGACAACCTGCGTCTGGCCCTGATACAACACATTCTGATCGTCATAAGAGGAACGCACCTGATCGATGACGTACGGCTTGACCATCGTGCCGTCGTTGAAAATTGCGGAATAGGCCTGGATCATCTGCAGCATCGTGACGGTCGAGCCCTGCCCGTAGGTCAGCGCCAGCTTGTCCGCCGGCCAGGTAAAATTCTTCACGCCGGTGCTTCCCGCAATGCCGTCGGTATCGACCAGCTTGAAAAAACCGAAACGGTCGAGATACTCCTCATAGACCGACGGTTCAATTAAATTCGTAATGATGCTCGCAGTCACGACGTTGGACGAATAGACTAAGCCCAGATCGTAAGGGATCATGCCCCAGCTTTTGCCCGACGCATTGCCGATGCAGCCGATCTTGCGGGAATCACCTTGGGAAACGCGGTACGGCTTCCGGTTGGCCGCCGCGTAACAAAACTTCGAGCTGTCCACCAGTACGCTGCCGTCATACGCTCCGCTGTCGATCGCCGCGGCATACGTGAAAACCTTCATCGTCGAGCCCGGTTCGTAAGGCATCTGCGATACATAATTGACGTAATCATCAATATTCATCGTGTTCGGATCAAACGACGGCGACTGGCCCCATGCCAGGATCTTGCCGGTTTCGACTTCCATGACCGAACCCCATACCTTTTCCGGGTTAAACTCGGCCTGCGTCTGCATGAACGCCGTTTCCAACGCTTCCTGAATCCCCTGATCCAGCGTTAAAATCACGTCGTTGCCATTGACGGCGCTCTTTTCTTCCATCTTCATGCCCGGCAGAATGTTGCCGTTTTTGTCTGCCTGATAGCGTTTATAGCCATCCTCACCGCTCAGCGCGGCATTCATATATTGTTCGATGCCCATCCGGCCGCTGACTTCCCCGTCGTCGTCCGCCTGCGCGAAGCCGATCAGATAGGAAGCAAACGTGCCTAACGGATAGGACCGCTTTGTCGTCTGCACAAATTCGATCCCGTTGAGATCCAGCGCTTCGATCGCTTCCTTGGTTTCCCGCGGCAGATTGCGCCCTTTGCTGCCAAGCTCCACCTGTTTGGCGCTCTTGGTCAGATAGCCGTAAAGCGTCGATTCCTCCATACCTAAAATCGGCGCCAGCGCACGCGCCGTGGCCAGCGGATCGTCGACATAAGCGATCTCACCCTTGCGGCTCTGACGGTCCTTATCCAGAATAGCGATGATGTTGTAGGTCACGTTGTCCTGCGCGATGATCGTTCCGTTGCGGTCTAAAATATATCCCCTTCGGGCCTGCTGAACCGTCCTGTGCACGTTGCTGGCGGAAACATAATCGGTCAGATCCGTTCCGCTGCGGGCGTGGACCTTCACGACGGCCACTAAAAAAACATTCGCCGTGACCAAAGTGCTGATCAACAGAATCGTCGCCAGGATCAGCAGGATCATGCGATTGCTTTGCCGCATGAGAATTACTCTCCAGTTTTGGCGATTGTCACAATATTCCCCTGATTTTGTGTCATGCCGTCCTCGGCCGCAATGCCGGTGACGCGGTCGCGCGTGCTCAAGCTCTGGACTTCAATCTTTAACGCGTCGTTCTCAGTCTGCAGTGCCGCGATGTCGCGGGATACGCTCTGCTGACGCGCGCTCAATGAGTTATTGTAAGTTCTTAAGAATAATGAAGAAGAAACATAACAAACTGAGGCGAAAAAAAGCAGCACTGCAGCCAATCCTTCTAACCTTAGCTTCTTCTTCTTTTTCACTAACTTAGCCATGATTCTAATCCCCTATCCTTTCTAATACGCGTAATTTCGCGGAATGTGAACGATTGTTTTCCGCAAGCTCCTCCTCGCCTGGCAAAATCGGCTTGCGGCTGACCAGACGGAAGTCCGGCTGCCGGATCTGACTTGGCAGCAAGGGAATCCGCGGGTCGGTTTTTTCAACGCTGGACGCCTGACGGAAGGTTTCCTTCACGATCCTGTCCTCCAGCGAATGAAAGGTGATGACGGCGATCCGGCCGCCCGGTTTGACTAACGACATCGCCGCCCGCAGGCCGGTTTCCAGCGATTCCAGTTCGCCGTTGACGGCGATCCGCAAAGCCTGAAACGTCTGCTTGGCCGGATGTCCCTTCTTATTGAGCACTTTCGCCGGCAGCGCCTTTTTGATCACGTCGACCAACTCGAAAGTCGTGTCGATCGGATGCAGGGCACGGGCCCGCACGATCTGCCGGGCGATCGGACGGGAATAGCTTTCCTCGCCGTATTTCCACAGCAGCGCGCTCAGTTCTTTTTCATCAAGTTCGTTGACCAGATTCCAGGCCGAGCGCGGCTGACTCTGATCCATGCGCATATCCAGACGGGCGTCGTAGCGGTAGCTGAATCCCCGTTCGCCGTCGTCAAACTGCGGCGAGGAAACGCCCAGATCCATGACCACACCGTCGACACTCAGCACGCCCCGCGCGTTCAATTCCTCACGCATCTGCGCGAAATTGGCGCGGATCAGCGTCACGCGGTCGCTGACTTCGGCTAATCGCTGTGCGGATTCCGCCAGTGCCTGTTCGTCAAGGTCGAACGCGTAAAGATGACCGGTCTGCAAGCGGCGGGCAATTTCCAGACTGTGGCCGCCGCGGCCTAATGTGCCGTCAACATAAATACCGTCAGATTGGCAGTTCAGGGCGTCGATGGACTCCTGAAGCAATACACTGTAATGTCTTGTCATATAAGAAACTCCGTGAGCTGTTCGGCAACATCCTCAAACGAAGCACTGGCTTCGTCATAGTAGTTGTCCCAGCGTTCCTTGGCCCAGATTTCCACGTGATCGGCAACCCCGACCACGACGCATTCTTTTTCAATTCCGGACTCGGTGATCAAAGCGGCGGGAAGCAGAATTCGTCCCTGGCTGTCCAGTTCGCATTCCGACGCTTTCGACGTCAGCATGTGAATGTACATCCGGGTTTCCCGCTTGGTGGAAGGCAGCCGTTTCAGCTGCTCGAACACGGCGTCCCACTGCGCCATTGTATAGGTGCGCAGACAGCCGTCCAAACCGCGGGTAACAACGAAGCGATTGCCAAGCTCATCGCGAAAGCGGGCAGGAATGATCATTCTGCCCTTGGCGTCAATGTTGTGCCGATATTCGCCCATGAACATGATCAATCACCCACAATCTACCACTTTATGCCACTTCATACCACAATTATAACACCGTCCCCGCAAATGCCAAGAATTTATTTTAATAAAACGTCATTAAGTCGTCATAATTTGTTAACCAATTTTTACCATTTGGCTTAAACACAGGCTTTTTGTCGAAATGTGTCAGAATAAATCAAGTCCTGTTTCTTAATTTAATTGAATTATTTTCAACTTATCTACAAGAATAAAAAAAGACACCGGAAACCTTTTCCGATATCTTCTTTTTGTTTTATTTGCCGTTGTAGGAACCGCAGGAGCAAACGCGATGCGGCAGCTTGTATTCTCCGCAAGCCGGGCATTTAACCAGCGTCGGAGCCGTCAGCTTGAAATGCGTTCTGCGTTTTGCCTTTCTTGTCTTCGAATTTCTTCTCTGTTGTACAGCCATGTGTCAGCACCTCCTAATCATCAAACTTGAATTCTTTCAGTTTCGCTAAACGAGGGTCAATTTCTTGTTTCTTCTGCCGGTTGTAATCTTCTTCCCTGATGACTTCCCAGCCTTCTCCCTTGGGATAGGAAATTCCGCTTTTAACAACCTTGAGCGGGACTTCGGCCAGGATCAGCTGAAAGACGACCGGGTAGAGTTCAAGTACATCCTTCTTCAGAACATGAACCTCATCTTCCTCGCACGGAAGGAAAGAGAACACTTCGTGAGAAGAAGTCTCAAACGGCACGATGACGTCTTCCAACGACACCGCGCAGGGAACCACCATATCACCCGTGACCTTGAGATCTGCCTCGAAACGCTGCCGCGACGGATCGTAATGTCCGCTGCCGGTCACCGTCACGTTTTTCAAATCCCGCAGGCGGTCACTCGCCAAACTTTCCGGATCAAACGTCACAGCCTCGTTAATTGTGAGTTCTTGATTCCCTTGATTGATCAGTTCAGTTTTAGACCATTTCACGCGCAGTTCACCCTATTTCGTTAACAGCCTTTATTATATGTAAAAACCCAGCTAAAGTCAATGATAACTTTTAAAGCTTAACACCGGGGTTTTTCGCAGGTTGGAAAACGTTGGACAGCGGAAATGAAAGCAGAAATTTACAGCTTACTGACCGACTTGTTCTCCCTGCCGCAGATCGGCGCAGCCGGGGATCTTGCGGGCTGACCAGTCAAGGATCTCCGCAACGACCTGATCCTTTTCTTTTTCGTTGAGCAGCTCATGACGCAGACTCTTGAACACCCGCATTTCGATGTCATCATAGCCGGCTTCCCGCAGCGTTGCCGCTGAGCTTTCCAGTCCCTTGCGGCCGCCGGTCACCGGATCATCCCCGCCGGCGATAAACAGAATCGGCAGCTTCGGGTTCTTGAGATTCCAGCGCATCAGATCGTGCATATCCTGAATCCCGTAAAACATATCGTCAAACGCCGAAGCGGTAAACCGGAATCCGCACAGCGGATCGGCGATGTACGCGTCGACATTGTCCGGGTTCTTGCTCAGCCAGTCTAACGGCGTGCGCGGATTGGGGATCTGCTTGTTGAAGGAGCCCTGCACCAGCTGATCGAGCAGCTTGCTGCGGTAATGATCACCCTTGAGCGCCATGATCGTCTTGGCCATAACCCGGCCGGCCGAGGCGGCCGGGTTGTAATTCGGCGCGCCGCACAGGATCAGTCCGTTCAGCAGCGCGTCGTAGCGTTTGACAAAGCTGCGGGCCATGATCGAACCCATGCTGTGACCGAACAGGATTACCGGCACATCCGGATATTCCTGCTTCACCTGAATCATCAGCTCATACAGATCGTTGACGCATTTCTGCCAACCCTTATGCTTGTTGAAATAACCCAGCTCCTCAGGACTGGCAGCGGATCCGCCATGACCGCGGTGATCGCTGGTCACCACCACAAAGCCCAGTTTAGCCAGATTCTGTGCGAATTCCGCATACCGCAGCCGGTGTTCCGCCATCCCGTGCGAAATCTGGAAGATTGCCCGCGGCTGCCCATCAGGGCGGTATATCGTTGTCGCTATTTTTTGTTTTTCATCCATTATTTTTGTTTCACCTCGGATTCCTAGTTTATTATAGCATAGCGTTTCTCCGGTTTGTGAGCATTTCACGAATGTTTATGATATCATAAGGGGCGACAGTGCAAAACACCGCTGTCTGCCTTCCCATAAGGAAGGGTTGGAAAGTTCTGGAGGTTGTCTATGAAAGCTTGCGGCATTATCGTGGAATACAATCCGTTTCATAACGGTCATCTTTATCATATAGAACAAGCCCGTGCGATCACCGGCTGCGACGTGCTGATCGCGGTGATGTCGGGGAATTTCGTCCAGCGCGGGGAGCCGGCAATTCTGGACAAATGGAAACGGGCGGCGGCGGCGCTGGCGCAGGGCTGCGATTTGATCATCGAGCTGCCCTACCCCTGGGTCACGCAAAGCGCTTCGCATTTTGCCGAAGGCGCGGTGACATTATTAAAACTGGCGCAGGTTTCTTCCCTGGTCTTCGGCTCGGAAAGCAACAACCTGCAGGAGCTGAAGGAAATCGCGTCGATGCCGATCAATCCGGATCATCTGAAGGAGTCGTTGGCCGCCGGACTGGCCTTTCCCAAGGCATATGGTTTATGGGCCAGGGAGATGCTGCCCAACGATATCCTGGGCGTGGCCTATCTGAAGCAGCTGCAGGACAGCCCGATCACGCCCTATACGATCCAGCGTACCGTCGGCTATCATGAAACAGCGCTGCAGGGTCCGGTGGCCAGCGCCAAGGCAATCCGGCTGGCCGCTGAACAGGAATGCTTCTGCGATGAACAGACGCCGATGGCTTCCGCGCTGAAGACCGGTCCCCGGGTCTGTCTGGCGCAGTTCTATCCTTATTTAAGAACGATGTTGATCACGATGCCGGTTCACGTGCTGCAAACGTACTTCCTGTTTTCCGAAGGGATTGAAGTTCATCTGGCTCATTGTGCAGAAATTTCGCCGAATTGGGACAGCTTCATCGCTGCGGCCGTGAACCGACGCTATACCCGATCGCGGATTCAGCGCACCTGTCTGCAGCTGCTGTGCCAGATTCATTGGGATGAGGTCCGCAGCCTGCCGCCGCTGGATACGCTGCGTCCGCTGGCGTTCAACGAAACCGGAAGACAGTATTTAAAACAGCTGCGTCAACAGGAAGTTCGCATCGCCTCCCGTTTTGCGGCCGTTCCCGAGCCTTACCGCCGGCTGGAATACCGTTCGACACAGCTGTACGCCTCAATGATGGCGGAATCCGCCCGGATCGCATTGTTAAAAAAAGAAATCGGCGGACCGATCATCCTGTAAAATAAGGATCATGACATCATCCTCATTAAATTACCATAAAAAAAGCTGGCAACAGTAGACCTATTTTTAAGCTTACTGCCGCCAGCTTTTTGCCGTCAGAAATTCGATGCCGATCAAAACTGAGTAAGAATCGTTCAATGCCGCTTTCTGATCACTCATTTCACTACTTTTTTTATCGCAATCTTCGTCGAAATTGATATACCGTCCTATGCAATTACAAAACAGGGCCAACACTTTATTGTTAAAGAATTTTTTATAGATCCGGGTCCCGCTTGACTGCGGCTAATGCAAATTTTAATCATATCGGTTGATCCTTCCCGGGCATAAAATTCATAAAACGGCGAACATAAGTTTTCAAGCTATAAGTGATAAATACAGCCTCCCCTTATCAAGAAAGCAATCCTTGATCTTCAACAGAGAGAAAAGTCCGTGTCTCCATTCGAATATAGAGATACTGATTATCTGTTTATAATGCTTGGACATAAGAAAAATACACTCTTTTTTTACAGTGGATTAAAGCAATAAACCGGTTCTTACTAAATTTAGGGTAGGCTTAGAATTTCTATACAAAAAAGGAGGCTGTACAAAGCAAGATTTCAGGCTTTGTGCTACCTATTCTTTTTATCTTTACCCAAGTTCGAGGAAAAACCAATAAATCTTCCTGCCTTTTTTTATTTCAACTTATTTCAGCTTTTCAAGATCCTCCTTGATCTTAGTCGTAGAGATTCCTTCGGTGCGCGGCAGATAAACAACCTCGCAATATGCTTTCAGCTCGTCGAACTTCCCTTCCCAATCATCGCCCATAACAAACACGTCAGCGTGATATTCCTGGATATCCTTTGCCTTCTGTCCCCATTCGTTTTCCGGAATCACCAGATCGACATAGCGGATCGCCTCCAGCATCATCTTACGTTCTTCATAGCTGTGATAAGCTTTTTTTCCTTTGATCGCGTTGAACTCGTCGGTCGACAGTCCGACGATCAGATAATCTCCCAGCTGTTTCGCGCGCTTTAATAAACGGATATGTCCCCAATGCAGAAGATCATAGGTTCCGTAAGTCAGTATTCGTTTCATAATTCATTCCTTTCCTCGCTTTCCATTATATCAAAAATCGATCTTTGCGGGTATCGTTCTGTGAATTCGCAATTATTTTCAGGCTTTTTTTCAAACAACTTTGTGAATTTATTTAACTATTTAACATTTTCATTGTTTCTTTCATCATCACGATTTACGATTATAGTAAAGGAGGAATCTTCATGAATGTCTTAAAAGAGAAAGTGGCTTTGATCACCGGCTGCAGCGGAGGAATCGGACGGGAAACGGCCATTCGCTTCGCGGAAGAAGGCGCAAATTTGGCGATCTGCGCAAGAACCCAGTCCAAGCTTGAGGAAACAGCTGAAATCTGCCGTAAGAAAGGCGCGGAGGTTCTGGCTGTCGTCTGTGACATTACCGATCGGGCACAGCTTGAAAATCTGGTCAAGCAAACCGCCGACCGCTTTGGACGAATCGATATTCTGATCAACAACGCGGTAGACGCAAAACCGGGCATTCCATTTTTGCAGCAGACGGAAGCCGATCTGATGACGGTATTCAAAAGCGGCTATCTGGCGACATGGCGGCTGATGCAGCTGTGCTATCCTTATTTGAAAGAATCCCATGGCAAGATCATCAACTTTGCTTCCCCGGCCGGCTTGACCGGTACAGAAGGCTACGCAGCGTACGCTTCGGTCAAAGAAGCGATCCGCGGTCTGTCAAAAGTTGCGGCCCGCGAGTGGGGCAAAGATGGGATTAACATCAACTGCATCAGTCCGACGGCGATCACTCCGAAAATGCAGGCGATCATTGATTCGTTTCCGGAAGGTCAGCGTAAACCAGAAACCCTGGGCTTTACGGTTCCGGCTATCGGTCGGATTGGCACGGCCTATGCTGATTTAACTCCGGTTCTCGTTTTCTTAGCCAGCGATGCCTCCGGCTATATCACCGGTCAGACAATCCGCGCCGACGGCGGCGGCACGATTTTCTAAGCCGCTGGCAGCTTCCTGTTTTCAAAAAAAAAACGGTACAATCGAAGCCATCCCCAGTTTGATCCAACACGTCAGACGGGCTTCAAAATTTACCGTTTTTTTTACTTATTCAGCTTCGACGTTATGATAAACCTTCTGTACGTCGTCGCAATCGTCCAGCATCGTCAACAGACGATTCCAGGATTCCTTGTCTTCTTCACTCTCCAGCTTGACATATTCCTGCGGCAGCATCGTGATTTCGCAGGCGTCATATTCAACCTCCGGAATCAGGGCGTCGATCGCTTCCTTCGCTTTGTGGAAATCCGTCGGATCGACCGTCACGGTCATGGTGCCGTCTTCACATTCAATGTCGATGACATTGACTTCCGCCATGATCAGCGCATCCAGCATGCCTTCTTCATCTTCATACGGGAAGTTGAACAGACCGACGTTGTCGTAGCTGTGCGAGACGCAGCCCGCAACACCCATCTTGCAATGCGCCTTGTTGAAGCAGGTCTTAACCGCGCTGACGCTGCGGTTGGTGTTGTCGGTCAGACAGTCGATAATGATTGTCGCCGCGCCCGGGCCGAAACCTTCGTAACGGCAGGAATCGTAGTTTTCGCCAGTGCCGCCCTTCGCTTTTTCAATCGCTCTTTTAATGACGTCGGCAGGTACCTGATTCGCCTTCGCTTCGGCAATTTTCCGTTTCAGGCCCAGATTCATCTCCGGATCCGGAACGCCCGCTTTCGCTGCGATCAACAGTTCTTTGCCGTAACGGGAGTATAATTTTGACTTCGCTGCGGCTGTTTTGGCCATCGCCGCCGCACGGACCTCATGTGCACGTCCCATAGTTAATAACCACCTTCCAAAATTGACTTTATCATTATATCAAAGCACACTGTAAAAATCACGAAGAAATTTGTAAAACAGGCTTAAAAGCGGTGAATTTCCGCTTCATCCATAAGAAACGGGATGCGCCCGATCTGAATCGCCGGTTTGTGATGGCCGTGGAAATCGCTGCCGCAGGTCATCCACAGCCCATGATCCAGCGCCATCTGCCGGTAACGGCGGGTCTGTTCCTCATTGTGATAGCTGCTGTAAACCTCCATGCCCCGCACGCCGCTGTCTAATAATCGTTCCAAAATTTCATCCTTGCCTTTGAAATTGGCGCCCGGATGGGCGACGACGGCTTCCCCGCCGGTAGCGTGAATCAGGTCGATGATTTTCGCCGCCGTCTTCTTGCTTCCTGCGGTATAGCCCGGCTTGCCCTGGGAGAAGAAATCCCAGAAAAAGTTCACATTCGGATTATCGCTGCGGCTGCCGCCCTTGCGGTAGGGATCCAGCCAGCGTAAACCGTCGTATTCCCTGTGGCTTAACAGGTATGCGCCGATATCCTCGGGCACAAGAATGTTGTCCTTGGCCACGGTCTTTAACAGCTCGTCCGGCAAATCCAGTTCCATCGCTTCGCAGAACTGATGCTTCGCTTTCCAGGTGTTTTCAACAGACTGATCGTAATAATAATGGAACAATTCATCATAACGCGGATCGGTGATATCAATTCCATAAGCCGTCATGTGGAAGCCCACGCCTTCAAATTCGCAGTCAATCTCAATGCCCGGAATGACGCGGATGCCTGCCGCTTCACCCAAGCGCGCCGCCTCGGCGACGCTGCCAACGTTGTTGTGATCGGTAATCGCCAGCGTCTTCACGCCGTTTTCCTGCGCCATGCGGATGATTTCCTCCGGTGTGTAGTCCGCGTCGGTGCTGACGATCGTATGGATATGATAATCCAGGGTACTCATAAAATTCCTCCTCTTACCTCTAGGTGAAGTATACCGTGAAACCGTTTTCCAAGCAACAAAAGAACCCGGAAATTTTCCGGGTTTTGATTTGAAGAGCGATGTATTTTCCTCTTTACTGGTACAAACTTGACGGATCCAACGCCGTTTCATTCTGAATCAGATAGAAATGTACATGTGGTCCGGTTGCCCGTCCGGTCATTCCCATGATGCCGATCGTCTGTCCCTGCGCGACAGCGTCCCCTTCCGCAACCTGAATTTCGCCCAAATGTCCGTAAAAGCTCTGAATTCCGTCGACATGATCAAGAATGATGTAATTACCGTCGATCGAATTAAACCCGGTCGTGTTCACCGTTCCCGCCGCCGTTGCCAGAATCGGCGCCTGCTTGTTATCCGGATCGGTGATATCCAGCGCCTGATGATCAGCATAACAGCCCCAGCGGCAGGTGATTTCAGGGTTTTCAACCGGGGAAATCGCCTGAATCCGGGCTACGGCGTCAGCGCCGTCCGCATCCGGATACGGCTGAAGAAGCTGGTCCGAAGTCAGTTTTACAAAGATCCGATCTGTTGGCATGAAGCAGGTCACGGATTCCGGGATTTCCCCGAATTCCAGCTGCGCCAGGGATTCTGCGCCCCGCTGCATATCGGTCAGCGTCAGCGTTTCGCCAGTCGGCGAAACCCATTCCTTAACCCGCACGATGACCGGCACCTCCATGCCCATTGATTCCAGCGCTTTCTTCGAGCCTTCGCACCAGACCTTGATTTCATGGGTGTCCGTCAATTCAACCGGCGCTGCTTCGTTTTGAATCAGCGTCCGCTTCATCGTCATTTTCCAGCCGGACTGAGCATCCGGTTTTACCATCATGCCGACGCTGACCCCGGCGCAAATCAGGACGATCCCGGCCGCAAGCAGCCACGGCGTTCGTTTTTTATTCACAATCCATCCCATCCTTTCTTTAAATCGCTTTTGTGTTCGCTTGCTATTGAGGCACTGCAGCGCCCGCTCATCATGATCCGCGCTCAACGCCAGCAACAGGCGAGCGTAACCGATCCGGTCTGCCTGCGGTTTATCCTCCAGCAGTTTTTCGTCGATGAAGTATTCCAGATCCAGCCGCAGCTGATTCATCATCAGGCGCACTAATGGATTAAACCAATATACAATCTCCAGCAGCAGAATGAACCCCAGAAACCATGGATGTCCGTATTTCACATGCAGGCATTCATGATCGAGCATCACTCTCCGCTGCGCTTCTGTTCGTTCTTTAAAATCTGCGCCCAAGACCAGCTGCGGCATCAAGTTGCCATAAATCGCGCAGCTGTGAAGGCTCGCGCTCTGCCGGACAGGAATCTGCAGGCAGCGATTAATCCGCATCTGACGCACTGCTTCTTCACCCAGCGCGGGAGAACAAGGCTGCAGACATAACCGTTTTTTCAATTTCACACGGGCGATCCCATTGACAGTCGTCATGACGACCATTCCCAATACCCAGAGCATCACCAGTCCCTCGCCCCAGGTCCAATTTTGCGGTATCGGCTTGTCCGGCGGCATTGAGAGCGCAGCTTGGGCTGGATGGATGATTATCGGCGTAGTTTCAATTTGTTCTACCGTTTCCGTGAATGAATCTGCCAACGGGATTGTCGTCAATTTCTGATACGGGCTGTGCTTTGACGTCAGCTGAACGGGAATTGCCAGCTGGATCAACAGCGGAACCCACAACAACAGCCGGGCGGTTGGTCCAAGCCTGCGCAGACTCTTTTTTCTCAGCAGGAAGATCAAGATAATCAGCGGACTGATCATTAATGAGACTTCCAGAAGCTGCCGCAGACTATTTTTCAGCATCGCGGATCATTTCCTTCAATTCTTCCAGCTCATCGTCACTCAGCTGAACTTCTTCCATGAAGTTCAGCATCATCCGGCTCATCGAACCGTTGAACAGCTTATCGGCCAGACTTTTCTGTGTCTGTCGCGTATAATCCCGGCGGCTGATCGCCGGGCTGTATAAAATTTCACGCGCGCTGCGGTCGGCCGTCACCGCCTGTTTTTCCTCGCAGCGATGGATTAACGTACGAATCGTCTTGGCATTCCAGTCCTTTTGTTTGGAAACCTCCTCGACAATCTGATTCGCGGTCAAGGGTTCCCGCAGCCACAGAACTTTAAGAACCTCTAATTCGGCATCGGTGATTTTTTCGGCGTTCATCAACGTCCCTCCATTCAGATTACAACTGTAATACATCTATATATTACAGTTGTAATCTCATTCTGTCAAGCGAATTCATAAAAACGTCCGGCTTGTGCCGGACGCTCTGTTTATTCCTGTATTCCCATTTCGCTTAGAATCTGTTTTTCATTGGCCGCCAGCTTGGGCTTAAACACAATCTCGCCGCGATGTTCGCAAAACCAGCGGTAAGCCCGCGTCAAGCCGGTTTCAAACGAGGTATCTTCCGGCACAATTTGATGAATCTTCGTCACATCCAGTACATTGTCATAATCGCGGAACGGGAAGTAATCTCTGGCGTTCCAGTTTGCATCATGAACCGGAATGATCTTCGCCTGCGCGCCGCAGACGTCAGCACATTGTTGAATCCATTCGCTGAAGCTCACGCCCTGTTGATCGCCGACATTGTAAATCTCAATCCCCTGACCCGGACACCTTAACAGAGTCGTGACGATCTTGGCTAAATCGCCGGTGTAGCAGAACTGAATGCGGTTATCCGCCGCCGGGATCAAAATCGGCTGATTCCGCATCAGGTGATCAAAAATGAAGCTTTCCCGCTGCACATAATTATATTCCCCATACATATAAGGCGGCCGCAAAATCGACAGCGCGATGTTTTGCTTTTGGCAAAATGCCGTCAGCGCGCTTTCCGCCGCGATTTTATCGGTACCATATTGTCCCCAGTATGGATTTTCCCCTAACGGTTGCGTTTCTAAAATCGGCAGCGCACACCGGTCTACGTCATAAACCGCACTGGAACTGATGAAAATCCAGTGTTTAACGGAGCAATCCAGACTTTCGCAGCAGATCTCAATCTGCTTCTGGTTTAATCCCGACACGTCAATCACCGCGTCGAAAGTTCTGCCTTTTAACGTTTGTTTCATCGCTGCCGCGTCTTCCCGATCACAGGTCAGCTGCGTTACCGGTCTCCCTGTCCACGGCTTACTGTCGCGGTTTAATAACGAAACTTCCCAGCCATCTTCCAAACACTGTTCTGTAATCCGTCTGCCGATAAAATAACTGCCGCCTAAAATCAATACTTTTCGCATGAATGATCTCCTTTTTCAGGTTTATTATATCATCAGCCTGAACAATTACCAGTTTTCCAATCGATTCTTCCTGCATAATCATCCTATATGCAGAATAATAGAATCCCCATCGCAGCTTATTTCCGAAAAGTATCTTCAGCGCTCTTTTTTTACTTTGTGAACATATTTTTCATCATTTTCTTAGGGGGTTATTTTTACTTTTCCGCAATATTAATAGTGTTGGGTTTTGTTGAACCGCGGATGCCCGTCCGGACAGAATCGACTTTTGACCTTTTCAATTCGATTCAAACCGACAGATTTTTGTCGTCTGTCATTCAAGGAGGGCAATTCTATGGAACATTTCCTGGAACTTTTTGTCAATGTAGTTTTGAAAGTTGGTTTGCCCTTGATCGAATGTTCGATCAAGGTGATTGAATGCCGCTTAAAAATTATAGAGGCCAAAAAGAAAAGCGCTGCACCATCGACCAAGAAAAGTCAGCGCTCATCTGTCCGCCGCCACCGTAAAAGGTAGCTCATGACGGGTGCCGCCTTTCAGCAACACCTTACACCTTTAGTATAGGCATTCCTGATGGAATTTCAACCTTTTTCTTTCCTTCCTGAGTTAATCCGTTATTATTCATTGGGAACAAGGCTGAAAAACAAACAAGAATTTATAATAAAAAGGCTCAAATCAAAACACGACACTGCAAGCCGAAAAGAGTAAACGATATAGATTGGCAAAAATGAAACGAAAGAAATTGATTTCATCATCCTTTGACGACGAACGTTTGTTCAAGTCTGCCGGCGTTTACTGCCAGCCACAAGCTTCTGCCCCGTAAAAGAAAAGCCCGGCTTACGCCGGGCCTTCCTTATTCTTCTTCAAACAAACTCATCATTTCAATATCGGAATGGACTTTTTCATCCGCTTCCGATTCTTCATCATAGTCTTCAAACGGAATTTCGTCCTCGCCGACCGGATGATCGACAATCCGCACTTCCTCAATCCCCTTAATCAGACCCCAGTCCTTTTTCAGTTCCAGCGGTGTGGAGAAGGTGGCTTCCCGGCTCATCATCGGCACGTCTTTCGCCTGAAGAATCTGCAGCTGCGGATCCATCAGCATCAGACTGTCATACGGCTGCACGCATTGGCAGTAGGCGATATGATAAGGGTTGGTCTTCAGCCGCTTCACAACGATTTCGCCTTTGACCGGACGCCCGGTGACGTTGATGTCGCTCATCTTGATCCGTTTCATATTGCCCTTATCCGACAATACCCACAGGCTCTGACGTTCGTCGCTGTAGCTGCAGGCCGCCGCCAGCGTGTCGTCCTTCGCCAGATTCAGCGCCTTGACGCCCTGCGACTTGGTGCCGTTGGCCGGTACCAGATCCGAGGAATACCGGCTGATCCAGCCGCTGCGGCTGATCATGATCAGATCCTCGTGCGCATACACGACGAACGCCCGCATCATCTCATCGTCTTTCTTGAGATTCATCGCGGTCATCATCTTGTTGTTGCGCTGCACCTGCCACTGACTGATCGGCGTTTTCTTGACCTGTCCGCGCCGGCTGACGGTCACAATCCAGGCGTAGCTGGAGAAGTTTTTGACGACAATCGCATTGATGATTTTATCGTCGCCGTCAATGCTGACATATTTATTCATATGCGAGCCGACGTCCTTCCACTTCGCTTCGTCGATCTGATACACCGGCAGATACGCGTAGTTACCCTTGCTTGTGAACAACAACAGCGTGTCAAGCGTATCGACTTCCAGCTGTCCAACGAGCACGTCGCCTTCCTTCAAGCCGGTCATCGCGTTGTCGCTGGCCCCGTAGGAACGCAGCGATACCCGTTTGACATACCCATCGCGGGATGCGGTGATCATGACGCGTTCGTTAGGAATCATCGCGGTCTTATCAATGACGATTTCCTCAACCTCCGCCTGAATCTCGCTGCGGCGCGGGTCGGCATATTCCTTTTTGATCTCGCGCAGTTCCTTGATCAGAACGCTCTTTAAGACAGTCTCACTTTCCAAAATCGTTTTCAGCATTTCCATCTCGTTGACTAACTGCGCAAATTCCTCCCGCAGCGCCACGATATCGGTCGACGTCAAACGATACAGCCGCAGGGTGACGATCGCTTCGGCCTGGGTTTCACTGAAACCAAACGATTCCGTCAGATTGCGCTTGGCGTCGCCCTTATCCTTCGACTGCCGGATGACGGCGATCACCTCGTCCATGATCGACACGGCTTTCATCAAGCCCTCTAAGATGTGGCAGCGTTCCTCCATCTTATTATAAAGGTAACGGCTGCGGCGCAGCACGACCTCCTCACGGTGCGCGATGAAGGCGTCCAACATCCCGATCAAGCCCATCTGAACCGGACGCTTGTTGACGATCGACACCATGTTGTAGCTGTAATAGATCTGTAAATCTGTGTTTTTATAGAAATAATTCAGGATTACATTGGGATCGGCATCCTTTTTGACGTCGATGACAATCCGCAGACCAGTCCGGTCCGTTTCGTCGCGGATATCCATAATCCCTTCAATTTCGCGGGAAAGCCGGATATCGTCCATTTTGCGGACCATCGACGATTTGACGACTTCATAGGGAATTTCCCGGATAATAATCTGATTGCATGTCTTGCCCGTGACGATCTCCGTGCGGGCGCGGATGACAATCCGGCCCTTGCCGGTGGTGAAGGCATCGACAATCCCTTTTTTGCCCATGACGATACCGCCGGTCGGAAAGTCCGGTCCCGGCAGGATTTCCATCAGTTCCTCCAGCGAACACTTCGGCCGCTGCATCCGGTAGATCGCCGCGTCGATCACTTCGCTCAGATTGTGCGGCGGGATGTTGGTCGCGTAACCCGCCGCGATTCCCGTCGCTCCGTTGACCAGCAGAACCGGAAAGCGGGCCGGCAGGACGGTCGGTTCATTCTCCGTATCGTCGAAGTTCGGCGCGAACAGGACCGTGTCCTTGTCGATATCCTCCAGCATCGTTCCGGCGATTTTCGCCAGCCGTGCTTCGGTATATCGCATCGCCGCCGCCGGGTCGTCGTCGATCGAACCATTGTTGCCATGCATATCGATCAAAGGCATGCGGATCTTCCAATCCTGCGACATCCGCACCATCGCGTCGTAAACCGAGCTGTCGCCGTGAGGATGGTAATTACCGATGACCAGACCGACGGTTTTCGCCGATTTGCGGTGCTGATGATCAAACGTGTTGCCATCATGATACATCGCGTACAGAATCCGCCGCTGAACCGGCTTCAGCCCATCGCGGGCATCCGGCAGCGCGCGTTCCTGAATAATATATTTGGAATAGCGGCCAAACCGCTCGCCCATGATGTCCTCTAACGGAGAAATCACCAGGCTGGGTTCTTTGACCGGCGCTGTATTTTCTTTCTTCTTCATTTCTGTTCCACCTTAAACGTATCTTCCAACGTAAACGCGACGTGCTGCTCAATCCAGGTACGGCGCAGATTGGCCTTGTCGCCCATCAAAATGGAAACATTGCGCTCCGCCTGCACCGCGTCTTCAATCGAAACCTGAATCAGCGTCCGGGTTTCAGGGTCCATTGTCGTTTCCCACAGCTGGGACGCGTTCATTTCGCCCAAACCTTTGTAGCGCTGAATCTCGACCTTGCCCCACTGCTGCTTCACCTCGTCCAGCTCCTCATCAGTGTAGGCGTAGCGCAGCTGCTTGCCCTTGGTCACCTTATATAACGGCGGCAGGGCGATGTAAACCATGCCATGCTCGATCAACTGCCGCATGTAGCGGTAAAAGAACGTCAAGAGCAGCACCTGAATGTGCGCGCCGTCGGTATCGGCATCGGTCATGATGATGATTTTGTTGTAATTGCTGTCGGAGTAATCGAAGCCGGAACCGATCCCCGCGCCCAGGGCATGGACGATCGTATTCAATTCTTCGTTCTTTTCAATCTCTGCCAGTCCCGCCTTTTCCGTATTCAGCACCTTACCGCGCAGCGGCAGAATCGCCTGGTACTTGGAATCGCGGCCCTGCTTGGCGGAACCACCGGCGGAATCGCCTTCCACTAAGAATAATTCTTTGCGGGTCGCATCCTTGGACTGAGCCGGCGCCAGCTTGCCGGAAAGCACCTTTTCACTTTTGCCGGCCTTCTTGCCCTTCCGCGCTTCTTCACGCGCTTTCCGCGCCGCTTCCCGGGCCTGCGACGCCTTCTGCATCTTCTTGATCAGCATCGTCGAAAGCTCTTTGTTTTCTTCCAGATAGAAGCTCAGCTTATCGCCGACAAGGCTCTCGACCGCACTCTTCGCTTCCGCGGTCCCCAGCTTGCCTTTGGTCTGACCTTCAAACTGAAGCAGATTTTCCGGAATCGACACCGACACGATCGAGGTCAGACCTTCGCGCACGTCGCTGCCTTCAAAGTTTTTATCTTTCTCTTTTAACAAACCGAGCTTCCGCGCATAATCGTTAAACGCCTTGGTGAACGCCGATCGGAAACCCATTTCATGCGTGCCCCCATCCTTGGTGCGGACAAGGTTGACAAAGGAAACCATGCTTTCCTGATAATCATCCGTATACTGGAACGCGCACTGTACCTCGATGTCATTCGCCATTCCGGTAAACACAACCGGATCATGCAGCACCGTCCGATCCTCATGCAGATACTCCAGAAAAGCCTTTAAGCCGTCTTCGTAATGGAACGTTTCCGTCTTGCCGGAACGTTCGTCCTTCACGACCATCGTGATATTCTTCAATAAGAACGCGTTTTCCCGTGCCCGCTCGCAGATCAAGCCGGCATTGAATTCGATCGTCGAGAAGATCCGCTTGTCCGGCATGAACCGGATCTTACTGCCGGTTTTGGTGCTTTTGCCAAGCTTTTCGAGCTTGCCGATCTTCTTGCCGCCATCCTCAAAACGCATGGAAACCATCTGTCCTTCCTGACAGACCGTCACCTCAACCCATTCACTTAAAGCGTTGACGACCGAGGCGCCGACGCCGTGCAGACCGCCGGAGGTCTTATACCCTCCTTCGGAGGAAAACTTGCCGCCCGCATGCAGGACGGTAAAAATAACCTGAATCGTCGGAACACCGCTGGCATGCATGCCGATCGGCATCCCGCGACCCTCATCCTCAACGCAGACCGCGCCGCACTTTTCCAGCGTGATCGTTATTTTCTTGCCGAAGCCGTTGAGCGCTTCGTCAATCGCATTGTCGACCGTTTCCCAGACCAGATGATGCAGGCCGCGCGAATCTGTCGATCCGATATACATCCCCGGACGTTTTCTGACCGCTTCCAATCCTTCCAGGATCTGAATTGAATTCTCATCATATTTCTGTGTTTTTGCCATCTTTTATTACGATTAGAGAAGAAAAAATCCTACTCTTTCTCCTTTCCGTTTCAGCTTGATTTTCCTGAGTTTAGCCTTTCCCCGCCGCCTTCATTCCAATCCGCCGTAGATTAGATTATACACAAAAACGGCTTAAAATAAAAGTTTACGCGCTCGGTTTTTATGATAAAATAGGGGCGAAGGAGTGAAGAGGAAATGATTAAAATTCTTTTTGCGATGGTCCTGGGTTATCTTTTCGGATCGATCCCCTGGGCGTTAGTCATCGGCAAAGTCTTCTATAAAACCGACGTTCGTAATTTTGGCTCCGGCAATCTGGGCGGCACCAACGCCGGCCGCGTGCTGGGAAAAAAGGCCGGCGTCACCGTGATTGTGCTGGATGGTTTGAAAGCCTTCTTCGTTGTCGGCCTGTGCATCTTGTTTGTTCCGGAGGCTGCGGTCTACGCCGGCATGTGCTGCTGCGCAGGGCATTGCTTCCCGATCTTCGCCAATTTCAAGGGCGGCAAGGCGGTCGCGACAACGTTTGGCTATCTGTTGGCCACCGGCCTGTTCGTCACCCATGAACCGATCCAGATGTTTGTGATTCCGTTTGTGATCTTCATGATCACCTTGAAGATCTGGAAGATGGTATCGCTGTCCTCCATCATCGGCATCGCCAGCGCGGCGCTGATCACGACGCTGACCCAGTCCAATCTCATGATCACCGCTTCCAGCTGGATTCTCTGGGCGTTCGTCACTTACCGCCACAAGGCCAATATCGAACGGATCCGCAACCATGAGGAAAAGAAAATCTCCTGGATGTAACTGACGATCAATCTGAAAAAAGCTCGTTTTCATCTGAAAGCGAGTTTTTATTTTATCGTCGATTCAATGCCTGTCATTCGCCGTTGAGCTGTTCATTCAACGCCTGGAGAATCACATCGTTCGCACCATTATAAATGATCATCAGCTGATCGTAATAATAGATATGATAATGGGTGTCCAGCACTTTTTCTTCACGGGCCTCTGCGGATCCTTCAATAATATATAAAGTCGCATCTGACTCCGCGAGCGAGCCGATCTGCTCGGCGCTGATCGTTTCCAGATTTAACGTTTCATAAAAATCATAGCTCTTAAACCGATCCAGCAGATTGCTGATCGAAATTGGAAATCCATCGTTGCTGACGCTGATTTCGGCCTGTGATTTTACGGAATACTCCGAGGCCGTCGCCGCGTTTTCAGGCTGGCTGCCGCATCCTGCGCTCAACAGAAATACGCAAAAAAACAAGAAAGGCAAAATTGACCTTTTCATAGACAGAACCTCCTACTATCTTGATTATGCCGATCCCGGCTTTAAATAGATAGAGGATTAAGGAATGCTTCATGTCAATTTAAGAAAGGTGTAATAAATTATTCAATCACATACCCAAATAGTTGGATGACCATTCCAAAGCAGCCTGACTTTGCGCCGCGTCGATCAAGCCGACCGCCTGCATCGCTTCCAAAACCTGCTGCTGACGATGCAGCGCCAGATCTTTGCCGGAACTGAGCTGATAGCGACTTGGTGACTGCGGTAATCCTGCCAGTAAGGTCGCTTCCGCCAACGTCAGCTCGGAAGGTTCCTTGTTGAAATATCCGCGGCTGGCCTGAGCAACGCCGTAATGCCCGTCGCCGTAATAGATGACGTTGACATAAAAAGAAAGAATCTCATCTTTGGAGTAGGCCGCTTCCAGATCATAGAGAAAAAACACTTCTGCGATTTTCCGCGTCAAGGACGGTTTGTGCGTAAAATACAGGTTTTTCGCCAGCTGCTGAGGAATCGTGCTGCCGCCTTCCTTGAGCTCGCCGGAGATCAGATTTGTCAGCAATGCCCGGCCCAGAGAAATTACATCAATTCCCTGTCGGGTATAAAACCGCCGATCCTCCACCGCGACGACCGCATTCACAAAATCCGGACTGATCTGATCCAGCGGCATATAATCTTCGCGTTGTTTCACTTCTTCGATCTTATCCGCCAGCGGCATTTCGGCGATCGCTTCTTTATATCGCTGATAGCCTGAAGCCGTCAGCCATCCCCCGCCGATCACAAGCAGCGTGAGCAGAACAAGCACGAAACGCTTTATCCATTTCATCTTTATCACCTGTCCGCATTATACCACGCAGATCCTGCTTGCAGCCTTACAGTTTAGTCATGTTCCCGTCACCTGAGTCAAATAAAAAAACTGATAAGTCCGGCGATCCTGTCCCCTGCTTATCAGCTTTTTATTTCCTTCTTCCCAATGTTGAGTTACTGTCCCATGGACTTCATGATAGCCCGGATCTGAGCTTCGGACGGCTTCCGTCCCATCTGCAGGAACATGGCGCGAATCATCTTCTCATTGACTGGAGGATGTTCCTTCAACTGCTTTTCAAAATAACGGCGCGTGAAGAAGAAACCTAATCCACCACCGATAACCAGTCCCAAAATCAGAAATCCGATTGAACTCAAGAATGCGTTTCCCATTATTACACCACCTATCTCTGTGATTATCGTATTTATTGTATCGTTTTTCAATCTATTTTACAAGTCTATTTCCGTCAGAACCAATGTCCCCCGCAGCTGTTTCAATTCATACAGAAACGGGTATTCCGCCTTATCTGAGAGAACCAGATGCCATTGTTCTTTTTCGAGCGTGCTCGTCCGCTGTGTCAGCGAGTTATAATAAGTTATTTTATCCGGTACCAGAAACATATCATCACGATATTGAAAGCGTGTCTTCAGCTGCTGAAAAATGACATCCGGCGAGATCAGGATCGCGTCAAGCTGAGCTTGATATTCATCACGATTTTCCATCCAGCCAAGAACCGACGTACTGTTTTTCATAACAGAAATAAACTCATCGCGGATCATATATCCTCTAATCATCTTCTCACCCCGATCAATATAACAGTCCGCGCTTCAAAATTTTGTCGAAACACAAAAAAACGATGGAGAATCCGACTCCCTATCAGATTCTCCATCACTGCCTGCGACCGGTTTTGCACCTATAAATAGACCGATCACTCACCAATTTTTATCATTTTTCTACAAGCAAGACATCAAATAAATATCGATTATGTTTTTATTCTCACTGTAGCGGTCCGGTTTATTATGTTTCTGCAACTTAGTTCTTCTACCTTGTTTCGTTCACTCGTTTTCCCGTAGAATGAAGCCCCCATTACTTCGCCATAATAAACATTGTTGTTGATTTTATGCAATTCAGTTAATCTATAGATTAACCAAACATGCAATCTGGTGCTGTGCAACCCGCTGGTTCAATGCACAATTCTGGATGTTCAACAGAGCAACCTTCTGGGTCTGTTTCTTCAGCACTCACTGGTGTACACAATACGCATAACGCTACTAAAGCTAATGCGCTTAACAATACTTTCTTCATATTTCCTCCTTTCAACGGTCTTATTATATAATGAAAATCGCATTTAATATGTTTTTGTTACATTTCAAAAGTCAGAATATTTGAATCATGAAATCTTTACATATCAAGCAATTTTATGCGAAGTAAAATCATTGAAACTATCAATATCTTTATATTTTTTCGTTATTTTTACTAATTTTGATAATTCAGACTTAAAATAGCTTAAAATGCTTTCTGAACGATATTGATTTATCAATAATCTATGAATATCCGTCATGATAAAATTTTGTAATTCTTTAGCAGAAGCATTATTAATTTTCATTGAAAAATACTCATAAAAAATTTTACAAGTACTATTATCATTGGGATCCTCTAAATGAATCTGCTTGAATAACGCTGTATCTGTTGGTAAATTTAATTCTTCAAAACATTCTAAAACATGTAAAATATGAGCTGTAAACTTAGGCTTATAACTTAAGAACTTTTCAAAGTATTCCTTGGCTAATAGATAATCCTTATCATAATAATAATGATAACCTACGTTAAAATAATTTTCTTTGAGCTTTTTTTCAGCTAATCGACCTCCACATTTTGATAAATATTCTATAGATCGATCAAAGTAATTTTTTACATTATCTTTATTGCCTGTATGCAAAGCCAATGCCTTCGTATAATATAAAATACCTAAATAATATATGCTATTTAATTGCGTAAAATAAATGATTCCCAGTTCAGTATAGCGCAAGGCATCTAATAACCTTTCTTTATAAATAAGCCAGAAAACTATATAAATTGTTGAAATTTGTGAACCATTTTTATAACTAATTAATTGTTCTGATATTTTCTCAGAGTAAGACATATTCATTTCTCTAAAGAAAAAATAATCAAATAATATATTTTTAAGTATTTCATCTATTTTTGAGCTTAATAAAAAACTCGTATAATACATTCTTTCTGCAGTCACACTATTAGGATATTCAGCAAACAAATAGTATTGTATAATAATTTTAAATGCTTCATAAATATCACTATAATAGAAATATGATTTAGCTTTAGTGAATAGAGTTTCTATTTTATTATCAATTTCCTTTATTTTCCTAATATCATACAGTTCTACAGCTTCAAATAATTCAGCACTAATTAATTCAACCTGTGACATCACCCCCGGAAAGTCATCGACCTTAAACCCCAGTTTCTCAATGAAGAAGACGTATAACTCATCATCTTTGATGATCTGTCCCCGCTCTAAACGATTTAATGTAGCTCGGGAACAAACTGGTTCACCCTCAACAACTTCATAAAAAGGATGTTCCCTGGTCGCTAAAATAAATTCGTTGCAGCTGAAACGTTTATCTTTAGATCCCTGATGCATTCGTTCACGATAGATCTTGATTAGACGTCCACTGTTTTCTCGCATTTTGTTATTCGCAAACATGTTCGTTCCCCCTCCAAAAATTCCGGTTATATTCTATCATAGATTATATTGAAAAATGGTAATATTTGGGAATTCTATCAATGAAATCATATCACAAATTTATCAATACAGAGCAAAATGTAAGAATTATAGAAGTTTAAGAACACAATGCCGTTAACAAATCAAGGTCTTGATTTTAAACGATTGCTGAGGAAAGATCGAAAATTTCCATAGCGGATCGAGGATTTAATCCAATTCAAGAAGACTGCTGACTTCAAATTGGGAAGAAAGTGAACTTTTAATCGAGAGTGCCGCATTAAGAAAATTCATCAAATTTCGACTAAAATCGCAGGATCGAACATACGTTGAAGAAGGTGATAACTATGTGGACACAACTTTTTCAAATGCTACAGATTTTCTTCAGCTGCTTTATCGGTTCCATCCGGACAACCTCCTTCCCGCAGCCTTTGACAGCGGAAGAAGAACAAGACGCATTGCAGCGCATGGCCAAAGGCGACGTCGAAGCGCGGGCTGATTTAATCGAACACAATCTTCGTTTAGTCGCGCACATCGTAAAGAAATTCGATATCCGCCGCGAACAAACCGAAGATCTCATCAGCATCGGTACGATCGGTTTGATCAAAGGCATCGACACGTTCAAGGTCGATAAAGGACATAAGCTGGCAACTTATGTTTCCCGCTGTATCGAAAATGAAATTCTGATGCACTTACGCAACAACAAGCATGCTTTCCAGACGCGTTCTTTAGATGATGCGATTGGTCAGGATAAAGATGGCAGCGAGCTGACCTTGATCGACGTGATTCCCGCCCCGGACCAGCCTGACCCCATCGACAAATTGATGCTTGAGGAAAACAAACGCAAGCTCGCTCAGTTTATGGGTTTATTGGATGAACGGGAGCACAGCATCCTTGTCCGCCGCTATGGGCTGGAAGGGCATCAGGAAATGACGCAGCGGGATATTGCCAGACAGGAACACATTTCCAGATCCTACGTCTCGCGGATTGAAAAGCGGGCTTTCATGAAGCTTCTGCGGGCATTTATGAAGGAGAATCAGGAAAAGAAGTAGCCATTTGTTTTGAAAACCATTATAATCATCTTGAGAGATTCGAGGTGGATAAAATGAGTATAGAATGTGTAATTTTTGACTGTGACGGCCTGATGTTCGATACCGAAAAGGTCGCTAATGAAAACTGGCGGGAAATCGCTGGAAAATATGGAATTACGTTAGACGATGAGTTTTTCTATCAGATCATCGGCTGCGGACACAAATTATTCTTAAAAGCCATGGAGAACCATCAGGATCTAAAACCGCATCTTCCGGAAATCAGCGAAGGCCGGTTAAAAAAGATCTTTGGCATGTGTGAAAACAAAGGCAGCCTGAATAAAAAAGGATTGACTGAATTGCTCGACTATTTAGACGAGGCAGGCATCAAGAAATGCGTCGCTTCGTCCAGTCACCGCGAATATGTCGACACGCTTTTAGGCAGTATCGGCAAGCCTTATCACTTCGACAGCGTCGTGTGCGGCGATGAAGTGACCCATGGCAAACCGGATCCGGAAATCTTTTTAACCGCCGCGCGGAAAGCCGGCGCCGCCCCGGAAAAATGCGTCGTGCTGGAAGATTCCAAGTTCGGCATCATCGCCGCAAAGCGGGCAGGGATGAAAAGCGTCTGGATCTATGACTTTGTAAAACCGGATGAAGAAATGAAGGAAGCAATCCAGGAAAGCCGCAATGATCTGCTTGAAGTAATTGATTATTTAAAGGAGCAGGCACGATGAGCCGTTCCCCTGCTTTTCCTGCTTCTTCATCTGTTCACGGCCGGCGGTGGTCAGCGATGCTTTTATCTCTGTTGATGCTTGCCAGCTGCAGCCGCCCGGAACCTGTTCCCTCTCCGGAAATTTTACCCAGCCCAACGCCTTCTGACAATGCCGTTTCTGAAAAGCTCAATGAACAGCAGTTAAAAGAGCTTGTCGCAAAAATGGACGTTCAGGAGAAAGTGGGTCAACTGGTCATCGTTTCTTTTGAAACGACGGAAGTCGATACGAAAACTGAGGCCTGGCTCAGAACCAATAAGATCGGCAACGTCATCGTGTATGCGAAAAATATCGAAAACGCCGGGCAGGCGACGACGCTGACCGGACAGCTCCAGAACACCATCCGCGGCGCAACTCAGATTCCGGCGTTCATTGGAATCGATCAGGAAGGCGGCATGGTCAACCGGGTCCGCGAAGGCGTCACAATTTTCCCATCCCCGATGGCGATCGCGGCCGGCCGGCAGGAGAATCTGTATTCGCTGGCGTGGTCGATGGCAGATGAGCTTTCCGGCATGGGATTCAACATGAACTTCGCGCCGGTGCTCGACGTCAACTCCAATCCGGACAACCCGGTGATCAATCTGCGCTCGTATGGCGATGATCCGAAAGCTGTCGCCAGCTTTGCCTCGATCTGGATTAAAGGCTTGCAGGAAGGCGGCGTGGTCAGCGTAGCGAAGCATTTCCCAGGGCATGGAGATACAAGCGAGGATTCGCATTTCGCCCTGCCCACTGTCAATAAGACGCTGGATCAGCTGAAAGAAACGGAATTGATTCCGTTTGAAACGGCGATTCGCAGCGGCGTCAGCGCGATTATGACCTCGCATATCCTGTTCCCTAAAATTGAAAAAGAAAAGATTCCCGCAACTTTATCCAAAACGATCATCACCGATTTGTTAAAAAATGAGTTGGGCTACAACGGAATCGTCATCAGCGACAGCCTGCAGATGGACGCCATTGAAGCGCATTACGGGATGGCAGAAGCGGCAGTTCAGGCAATTCAGGCCGGCGTGGACATGGTGATTCTGGGCGATGGCAAAGTCCTGCAGCCGGACAGCGAAGATGTTCAAACACCGGTGATCGAGGCCCTGATTGAAGCTGTCAATCAGGGAACCATCAGCACCGAGCGACTGGACGATGCGGTTCTTTCCATTCTGCGGATTAAGAATGATTATGGCTTGTTTGAGGACAACGGTGAATCCAATCATGCACCTTACGATATTGATCTGGAATCGCATCAGGTGCTCGTTCAGGATACGACAGACCAAAGCATGACGTTGATCCGCGATGAGATTTCCGCGCTGCCGCTGCCGACAGACAGCACCTTGTTTATTTCCTTTCCTTGCGTCTATCCGCTGGAATTCGATAAAAAGAGCTTCGGCGAAGTGGCCGCGGATTCCTTATTTGGCAAGGCCGTGAATGTTCATCAGGATCCGACACAATCGGAAATCGACGATATCCTGCAGCGGGCCTCCGGTTACGACACCCTTGTTTTATTGGTCTACAATATGGCGGATTCTCCAAACCAGAAAAAATTACTGGATCAGCTGCTTGACACAGAAAAGCCGGTTGTTGTCATCTGCGCGGGCAGTCCGTATGATCTGCAATATCTAAAAGATGCTCCGACCGTGCTTTGTACGTATGGCTATACCCCTGCCGCGGTGCAGTCGGTCATCTCCGTACTCAATGGAACCTTGCTTCCTGAAGGCAAATTGCCCGTGGAAATCCCTGAGAACTAAAATAAGAAAAGCTGATGATTCACACAGGAATGAAGCTTCTTTCCTGGAGTGAATCGATCAGCTTTTTTATGTCTGTTCTTTAAAATATAATTTTTAAAATTCACGGCTCAACAGAAAATCCGCAATGGACATCGCCTTAATTTTCTCCACATTACCGCCTGAGAAAATATCGGTTCGTAATACATCGTTCGGGATAATTATCCCGAATATCCAATAATTTTCCAGCTTCACATTTTCTGTTTCTGCGGATCCAATCTCCTGGGCGAACTGGATATACAGCTTATTCTCCTGCTTCAGGAGAATCTCATTCCATTCTCTTTTCACAGAAAATTCTCTTAGTTTTATGGTTATAATTGTATTTTTTTAATAAAAAAGGGCTGGATTTTACAATTCAGCCCTTTCTTTTTTCTGAAATTCAGATTACAGACTCATCCAGCTGGAATCCGACGGATTCGCCCGGAACGCCTGGAGCTTCTTGACGTCATCAGCGCTGATATAGCCGGTTTCCACAGCGACCTCGATCAGCGCATCATAGTTGGAAGCCGATACGTTCTTCACGTCTGCGGCCGCCAGCCGGTCGATCCCCTTCTGCAGGCCATAGGTGAAGATCGACGCAATGCCCAGCACTTCCGCGCCCGCTTCCCGCAGCACGTTGACGACGTCGATGCAGCTGCCGCCGGTGGAAATCAGATCTTCGACGACGACGACCTTCGTTCCCGGCTCGCAGCGCCCCTCAATCTGATTGGTGCGGCCATGATCCTTGGCGCTGGAACGGACATAGCCCATCGGCAGGTTCAGAATCTGAGCGACCAGCGCGGCATGCGCGATGCCGGCGGTGCTGGTGCCCATGACCGCCTCGCATTGCGGATAGTGCGTTTTGATGATCTCGGCAATCGCATGCTCCACATCATCGCGGACCTCCGGATAGGATAAAGTCAGGCGGTTGTCGCAGTAGATCGGCGCTTTGATCCCGCTGGCCCAGGTAAACGGATCGTTCGGCTTTAAGAAAACCGCTTTGATGTCCAGTAAATGCTTGGCAATATTTTTCTCTGTGCTCATGGTTATTTCCCCTCCACAAATTCTCTGATGCAGCGGCGGTAGCTGGCCACCGGATCCTTGCTGGCAGTAATCGAACGGCCGACGACGATGTAATCGGCGCCGATCTCGCGAGCCTTGGCCGGCGTGGTGACGCGGACCTGATCGCCCTTGGCGTCATCCGCAAAGCGAATGCCCGGCGTGACGGTAAGGAAGTTTTCACCGCAGACCTGATGTACCAGACCGGCTTCCAGCGGGCTGCAGACAACCCCGGCCAGGCCGGCAATTTCCGCATTGTGCGCGTAATGCTGGACGGTATCCGCAATCGGATGATCGATCCACAGCTCATTGCGCATCCGATCTTCGCTGGTGCTGGTCAGCTGGGTGACGGCGATCAGCTTCGTATGCGCGCCGACCTCGTCGATCGCTTCCTGCGCGGCTTTCATCATTTCGATTGTGCCGGCGACGTGAACGTTGGTCATATCGACGTCCAGCAGCGCGATGTTGCGCATCGCTTTCTTCACGGTATTGGGAATATCGTGCAGCTTCAGATCGAGGAAAATTTTATGGCCGCGCGCCTTGATCTCGCGGACCATGTCCGGTCCTTCGGCATACAACAGCTCCATGCCGATTTTCACATACGGCTTTTCCTCGGTAAACAGGTCCAGAAACGCCATCGTTTCCGCTTTGGTTGAAAAGTCGCAGGCGATCATTACATCTCGTTCTTTCATCATTGGTGAGCCCTCCCTATTACGTCACTCAATTTTTCAATGTTCAGTTCATCCATCAAGGATGGCAGCCGTTCGATAATTTCCTTGCAGACATACGGATTGCGCAGGTTTTCCGCGCCGATCTCGACCGCAGTGGCCCCGGCGTACATCATTTCGATGACGTCCTCGGCGCTGGCGATGCCGCCGATCCCGATGATCGGCAGTTTGACAGCTTCATAAACCTGATACACCATCCGTAAGGCGACCGGCTTGATCGCCGGGCCGGAGAAGCCGCCCATGACATTGGCGATGATCGGCCTGCCCGTGCGCAGATCGAAGCGCGCGCCCAATAACGTGTTGATCATCGAGATCCCATCCGCCCCGGCGTTTTCGCAGGCTTTGGCAATCGCAACGATGTCGGTGACGTTCGGCGACAGCTTGATGTAGACCGGCTTGGTGGTCACCGCCTTGACCGCGCGGGTGATCTCGACCGCGGCGTCCGGACTGACGCCGAAGCTCATGCCCCCGCCATGCACGTTCGGGCAGCTGATGTTGACCTCCAGAATGCCGACGATGTCCTGTGCGTCCATCTTTTTCGCACATTCCACGTATTCCTCTTTGGAGAAGCCGGATACGTTAGCGACGACTTTTTTCTGGTAGACCTGTTTCAGCTTCGGAAATTCCTCGCTGATGACCTTGTCAATGCCCGGGTTCTGTAACCCGACGGCATTGATCATACCCCGTTCGCACTCCGCGATCCGCGGCGTCGGGTTGCCGAAGCGCGCCTCGCGGGTCGTGCCCTTGGTCGCGATCGAGCCGAGGATGTTGATGTCGTAGAAATCCGCAAACTCATAGCCGAACCCGAAAGTTCCGCTGGCCGGGATGACCGGGTTGTCCAGCTCCCAGCCGGACAGCGTGACCTTTAATCTTTCGTCCATAAGACCTCCTGACTGGAAAGCACCGGGCCTTCCTTGCAGATGCGTTTCGGGCCGGAAATCGTTTCGCAGCTGCAGCCCATGCACGCGCCGAAGCCGCAGCCCATGCGTTCCTCAAAGGACAGCTGACCCTGAGCGTTTGAGGTTCTCCAGACTGCCTTGAGCATCGGCATCGGGCCGCAGGCGAAGTACGGCAGATTGGTCAGACCTTCCTGAATCATGACGTCGCTGACAAAGCCCTTGATACCCTGACTGCCGTCGTTGGTGCTGAGCTTGACGTCGCAGCCCAGATCCGCAAACTTCTTGATGTAGAAGATATCCTTCTCCGCCGTAAAGCCGAGAATCACAACCGGCTGCTTCCCCTGCTTTAAACACGTTTTCGCCAGTCCGTAGAGCGGCGGCACGCCGACGCCCCCGCCGACCAGCAGCACCTTTTTTTCATCGAAGGCTTCCGGTGTGAAGCCGTTGCCCAGGCCGACCAGACATTCCAGCAGCTCGCCCGGCTGTTTTTGAGACATCTGCTTCGTACCGAAGCCAACGACCTTGTAGATGATCGTCAGGCCGTTCTCGTTCCAGTCGCAGATGCTGATCGGCCGCTTGAGGTAGGCGTTGTCGATCGTGACGTTGAGAAACTGACCGGGATGGGTGATCCAGGAGGAATCCCCTTCCAGTTCCATTTCATAGACCTGGTCGGCAAGATTCCAGTTGGAGATGATCCGGTATTGTTTTATGCGCTCTCCCATAACTCCTCCTTAATTCTGATCAATCGTCGAAACGCCCATTGTGATTTCTTCCAGCACATCCAATAAGACGTTGACGGTATCCAGCGAGGTAAAGACAGTCACGTTGTTTTCCACGGCGCACCGGCGGATCTGATAGCCGTCTTTAGAGGTGCGGGAATCGTTGGAAGACAAGGTGTTGAGGATATAAGTGACGTGGCCCTTGCGGATCGAATCGAGAATTTCCTCGGAGCCTTCGGAGATTTTTTTCTTTTCGCGCGTCTTGATGCCATGCGCCTTCAAGAGCTTGGCCGTGCCTGAGGTCGCTTCGATGTTGAAGCCCAGATCGTAGAACCGGCGGACCAGCGGAATCGCCCGGTCCTTGTCCTGATCGGCCAAGGTCACCAGCACCGTGCCGTAGTTGACGACGCGCATGTTGGAGGCCTGCAGCGACTTGTACAGCGCGCGGTTGAGCGAATCGTCATAGCCGATCGCCTCGCCGGTCGATTTCATTTCCGGGGACAGATAGGCATCCAGTCCGTGCAGCTTGGAGAAGCTGAACGTCGGGCTCTTGACGTAGAACCGTTTCTTTTCCGCCATGACCTCGGTCGTATAACCCTGATCCTTTAAGCTTCGCCCAAGCATGACCTTGGTCGCGATGTTGGCCATCGGCACGCCGGTCGCCTTGGATAAGAACGGCACCGAGCGCGAGGAACGCGGATTGACCTCGATGACCGACACCTCGTCGTTTTCATCGACGATGAACTGAATGTTGAACAGCCCTTCAATGCCGATCGCCAGCCCCAGCTTCACCGTGTATTCCTGAATCGTCGCCTTGACCTTGTCGCTCAGGGAGTACGGCGGATAGACGCTCATCGAGTCGCCGGAGTGCACGCCGGTCGCTTCGACCAGCTGCATGATGCCCGGGATAAACACGTCTTTGCCGTCGCAGATTGCGTCGACCTCGACCTCGCAGCCGTGGATATACTTATCGACTAAGACCGGCTGATCCTGATCGATTTTCACGGCGCTGGTCAGGTATTCGATCAGCTCCTCATCCTGATGCACGATCTGCATCGCCCGGCCGCCCAGAACATAGCTTGGCCGCACTAAGACCGGATAGCCGATCCGGTTGGCAACCTTCAGACCGTCCTCAATGTTGGTGACGGCCTGACCGAGCGGCTGCGGGATGCCGCATTCCGTGACGACCTTTTCAAACAGATCGCGGTTTTCCGCCTTGTCAATCGCTTCGGTGCCGGTGCCGATGATCGGCACATTCAGCTTGTTCAGCCGGTCCGCCAGATTGATCGCCGTCTGGCCGCCCAGCGATACGATGACGCCCTGCGGCTTTTCCAGATCAATGACGTTCATGACGTCCTCGATGCACAACGGTTCAAAGTACAGCTTATCGCTGATCGAGTAGTCGGTCGAAACAGTTTCCGGGTTGTTGTTGATGACGATCGCTTCATAGCCGGCCTGCTGGATCGCCCAGATCGCATGGACCGTGGAGTAATCAAATTCCACGCCCTGCCCGATGCGGATCGGGCCGGAGCCCAGCACGAGGATCGACGGCTTGTCGGTGACGATGCTTTCGTTTTCCTCCTCGTAGGTGGAATAGAAGTATGGGACATAGGCGCTGAACTCCCCGGCACAGGTGTCGATCATCTTGTAGACCGGCCGCAGATTGTGCTCGCGGCGCCACTGCACCATTTCCAGCTCGCTCTTGCCCAGAATTTTGCCCAGATATTTATCGGAGAAGCCTAAGCGCTTGGCCTTGCGGATGTTTTCCTCGCTTGGATCGGCCTTCACCCGTTCCTCCACGGAAATGATGTGGTGGATCTTATCGAGGAAGAACGCGTCGATCTTGGTCGCATCGTAGATCAGCATCATGTCAACCTTGCGGCGGAACAGCTCGGCAATCGCATACAGCCGTTCATCGGTCGGGGTCTTGATGTTTTCCAGCAGCTCCTCGGTTGACAAAGAATCGAACTTTTCAAGGTAGATGTGATCGACGCCGATTTCCAGCGAACGCACCGCTTTCAGCAGGCTTTCCTCCATCGTCCGGCCGATGCTCATGACCTCGCCGGTCGCCTTCATCTGCGTGCTCAGCGTGTGATCGGCCTTGGCGAACTTATCGAACGGGAAGCGCGCAATCTTGGTCACGACGTAGTCGATCGTCGGTTCAAAGGAAGCCGGAGTGTTGGCAATCGGAATTTCGTCCAGCGTCAGGCCGACGGCGATCTTGCTGGAAACACGGGCGATCGGGAAGCCGGCCGCCTTGGACGCCAGCGCCGAAGACCGGGATACACGCGGGTTGACCTCGATGACGTAGTAATCAAAGGAGAACGGATCAAGCGCGAACTGCACGTTGCAGCCACCTTCGATCTTTAATTCGCGGATCAACGTCAGTGCGGCGTTGCGCAGCAGCTGATATTCCTTGTTGGACAGCGTCTGGCAGGGAGCGACGACCATCGAATCGCCGGTGTGCACGCCGACCGGATCAATATTTTCCATGCTGCAGATCACGATCGCAGTATCGTTGTGATCGCGCATGACTTCAAATTCAATTTCTTTATAACCCTTGATCGACTTTTCAACTAAAACCTCGCTGACCGGAGACAGCTTGAGGGCATTTTTGCCCAGCGCGATGACTTCCGCGTCGTCGTAGGCAAAGCCGCCGCCGGTGCCGCCCAGCGTAAACGCCGGCCGCAGCACGACCGGATAGCCGATCTTGTTGGCATATTCCACGACTTCCTCAATCGTACGGGCGACATAGGATTCCAGGCATGGCTGGCCGATCCGCAGGCACAGATCCTTGAAGCGCTGGCGGTCCTCCGCCTGATCGATGGATTCAAAGTCGGTGCCGAGAATCTCGCACCGGCATTCTTCCAGCACACCTTTTTTCGCCAGCTGCATCGCCATGTTTAAGCCGGTCTGGCCGCCCAGCGTCGGCAGAATCGCATCCGGGCGTTCCTTGCGGATGATGCGGGACACATATTCCAGCGTCAGCGGTTCCATGTAGACCTTGTCGGCAATGTTGGTATCGGTCATGATCGTCGCCGGATTGGAGTTGATCAGGATGACCTCATAGCCCTCCTCGCGCAAGGCCAGGCAGGCCTGGGTGCCGGCATAGTCAAATTCCGCAGCCTGACCGATGACGATCGGTCCCGAGCCAATGACTAAGATTTTATGAATATTCGTTCTTTTCGGCATCTTAACGGCCCTCCTTCATAGCTTCCATGTTGTGAATGAACAATCCGAATAAATATTTGGAATCCTCCGGTCCGGAAGCGGATTCCGGATGGTACTGGGTTGAGAAGATGCGGTCCTCGTCAATCCGCAGGCCCTCGACCGTCTGATCCAGCAGGTTGATGTGCGTAATTTCGACGCGGGTCTTTTCAATCCCTTCCGTGCTGACGGCGTAGCTGTGATTCTGGGAGGTAATCTCGACCTTGCCGGTCAACAGATTTTTAACCGGATGATTGCCGCCGCGGTGGCCGAATTTCAGCTTGTAGGTATGCAAGCCGTTGGCCAGCGCGATCATCTGATGGCCCAGACAGATGCCGAAGATCGGCTTTTTGCCCTGAAGCTGACGGATCAAATCAATGACCTCCGGCACGTTTTCCGGATCGCCCGGCCCGTTGGACAGGAAGATGCCGTCTGGATTGAGCGCCATGATCGTTTCATACGAAGTGTTGTACGGCACGATTGTGACGTTGCAGCCATAGCGGTTCAGCTCGCGGATGATGTTGTATTTGATGCCGCAGTCAATCGCAACGACATTGAAGCGCGGATTGGCGCAGCGGGAATACCATTTTTTCCTGCACGAGACGCGCGCGACCAGATCCTTTGGGGCGTTGTAGGCCGCCAGCTTCGTCATCGCTTCCTCATGGGTTACATCTGAGTCGCAGATCAGTCCGAGCATCGAACCTTCGTCGCGCAGAATCCGCGTCAATTTCCGGGTGTCCAGATGCGTCAGGCCCGGCACCTCGTTTTCTTCCAGCAGCTCGTTGAGCGTCTTGGTGTAGCGGAAGTTGCTTGGCTTGTCGTTGTATTCGCGGACGATGAAGCCCTTCGGTCCGATCAGCTTGGATTCATAGTCTTCGTCAATGATGCCGTAGTTGCCGATCAGCGGATAGGTCATGACGACGATCTGTTCGGTGTAGGAGGGATCGCTGAGAATCTCCTGATAGCCGACCATCGACGTGTTGAATACCAGCTCGGCAATCACTTCCTTCGGACTGCCGAAGCCCTTGGCCTGCAGCTCCATGCCGTTTTGTAATACGAGTTTACGATCCATTGTTTATAGCCCCTCTCTATACACGATCTGTCCGTCCGCCACCGTCATCACGCAGCGGCCCATCGCCCACCAGCCTTCAAACGGTGTGCTTTTGCCTTGGGAGACAAAGGTTTTCGGATTGATTTTTTCGCGTTGATTCAAGTTGAAGACGGCCAGATTGGCCTTTTCAAAGTTGACGATCTCGCCGCCCTCGATGCCGAAGATATCGGCGCAGTTGTAGCTCATTAACTCAAAGCACTTTTCCAGCGTGATCTTGCCGGTGCGGACAAGATAGGTGTAGATCAGCTCAAACGCGGGTTCAAGGCCGACGATGCCCATTGCGCTGCCCTGCAGGCCCTTCGCTTTTTCCTCGGCGCTGTGCGGTGCGTGGTCAGTTGCGATCATGTCGATCGTGCCGTCCTGAATGCCCGCGATCAGCGCTTCCTGATCGGCCTTAGTGCGCAGCGGCGGGTTCATCTTGAAGCGGCCGTCGTCGGCGCTGATGTCGTCCTCGCACAATAACAGGTGATGCGGCGTGACCTCGCAGCTGACCTGGACACCACGCTGTTTCGCCTGGCGGACCAGCTCGACGGATTCCTTACAGGAGATGTGGCAGATATGATATTGGCAGCCGGTTTCCTCCGCCAGTCTGAGATCGCGTTCGATCTGTTGGTATTCGCTGGCGCTGCTGATGCCAATCAAGCCGAGTTCCTCCGCCTTGCGGCCCGCGTGGATGCAGGCGCCCCTGGCGATCAGGCTTTCATCCTCGCAATGCGCGACGATCAGGCAGTTGTTGCGCCTGGCCGCCCGCATCGCTTCGCGCATCATCGCTTCTTCCTGCACGCCCTTGCCGTCGTCGGAGAAGGCGATCACCTCCGAGGCCAGCGCGTCGAAATCAACCAGCTCGCCGACCCCCTTCTGCCCCTGAGTGATGGCGGCATAGGGAATGACCTGGATCTTTGCGTTATAGCGGATCAGGTCCTGCTGCACCTTTAAGTGTTCCAGGGAGTCCGGCACCGGATTGAGGTTGGGCATCGCCATGATCGTCGTATAGCCGCCCTTGGCCGCAGCCGCGGTTCCGGAAGCAATCGTTTCCTTGTATTCAAAGCCCGGCTCGCGCAGATGCACATGCGGATCGATCAGCCCCGGTGCGATCAGCAGGCTTGACGCGTCGATCACCTCGTCCACGTCCTCCGCCGTCAGATCGATCTGATCTGCGGCCGTGACCCGGCCCAGATCGTCAACCAGAACGTCCATTTTGCGGACCTTGCCGCGGTAAAGCACCTCGCCGTTCTGCATTAAAAAGCTCATTTATCGTCCCTCCATTGCGCGTTTCAGCACCGCCATGCGCACGAACACGCCGTTGTTGATCTGTTTGAAGATGCGGGATTTTTCGCATTCCACGACCTCATCGGCAATTTCCACGCCGCGGTTAAACGGCGCTGGGTGCATGATGATCGCGGTGTCCTTCATCGCTTTCACCCGCTCCAAAGTCAGACCATAGCGCGCATGGTATTCTTTTTGAGTCAGGGACATCGCCTGTTCATGCCGTTCGTGCTGCACCCGCAGCAGCATGATCACGTCCATATCCTTGACCGCCTGATCGAAATCAATGTAGTCGTACTGCGGATCGCGGTATTCCTCCGGTCCGCTGATGAAGCATTGCATGCCTAAGCGCTGCATAACCTCGATGTTGGTATGGGCGACGCGGGAGTATTTTACGTCCCCGACAATCGCGATTTTCAAGCCGTCAAAGTGACCGAACTCCTGGCGGATCGTCATCAAATCGAGCAGCGACTGGGTCGGGTGGTCTTTCTTGCCGTCGCCGGCGTTGAGGATCGGAATGTTGATCCGGCCCTGCAGCTGCTTGTAGTATTCATCCTGCCGATCGCGGATGACCACGGCGTCCAGGCCGAAGCTCTCAAACGTTTTGACCGTATCGTAGAAGCTTTCGCCCTTCTGCATCGAAGAGGCCTGAGCGTTGAAGTTGATCACCTTCATCCCCAGTTTTTCCTCGGCGGTATTGAAGCTGTACTGGGTTCGGGTAGATGGTTCAAAAAACAGGTTGGCAACGATTTTTCCTTTCTCGCTGTCGATGAACTGGCCCTGGCGGCATTGTTCGGCAACATCGAGAATGTGCTGAATCTCATCGGTAGAAAGAGAGCTGAGTTGGTATAGATCGTTCATCAGGAATCCTCCGTTTCTGTAAAAAAAGCCTTCAAAAACAGGCTTTTGAAGGTTACACGAAAAGAACGCAGATTCATCTTAAAATTTGTGTATGCCTTCTTAGTGTCGCTGCACTAAATTAAAGCCATGAATATTATAACCCAGTTTGTTTTTCAGCACAAGCTTTCGTTCATAAAACCCTGGAAATTCAGTTCCGTTTCCTTCACTTTTCCCCTGTCTTTCCAAGATAAACCAAGCTGTTCGCTATCCTTATTTTATATCTGGGATCAATCTTTTCGATAGTCCCATAAAACTGTGGCTTCTGCCGCTGAAACGCAGAGACAAAAAAGGAAGTCCGTTTTTCCTCAGACTTCCCTTATTTCCCTTTTTGCTTATTCAGTCGGCGGGTTACTGGATCTCCTCCGGCTTGATCATCATCCATGCCGCGATGAAGGCCACCGCGAAGGCGATCAGCACTGTGATGCAGGCATTGATCAAATTCATCGGATTATCCAGACTGATGAAAACCGGCAAGGTCGGCAAACCCGGAGCGCCCTTGGCGAAGCGAACGACATGCGTGATGCCGGCATAGAAGCCGCCGACGCCTCCGCCGATGACCGTCGCGATCAACGACTTCTTATTTTTGGCGGTAAACCCGTACAGCGCCGGTTCCGTGATCCCACACAACGCGGTCACGCCGGCGGTAAAGGCCAGCGGCTTTACCTTTTCATCCTTCGACTTCAATGACAGCACCAGTGTGGACGCTCCCTGCGCGATGTTGCTTGCCAACATGCCTGTGCCTAACAGCGAGCTAAAACCCATCTGAGCGATCTGCATTGTTTCCAACGTACCGACTGCCCGGTGCATACCGACAAAGACCAGAAACGGCGAAACGGCGCCGACGATCACCGGAACTAAGAATGGGACGGAAGCGTCGATCGCCGCGAAGATCTGCATTAAGACCTCGCCGAGAACCGCACCGATCGGGCCGAGGATTAACAGGCCCACCGGAAAGGTGATCAGCAGCGTCAGCATCGGCTCCATGATCGCTTTGACGACCTTGGGTGAAACCTTGCGTGCAAACCGTTCGACATACGCCATGAACCAGACGGTCAGGATCGTCGGAAAGACGGTCGAGGAATAATTATACAGAACGACCGGCATGCCGAAAAACGCAACGGCCTCGCCTGCGGAAACCAGACCGACATACGCCGGATGCACAAACATGGCCGTAACGGCGGCCGCGATATATTTGTTGCAGCCAAAATAAGAAGCGGCGGTGACGCCTAAATAAATCGGCAGGAAGTAGAAAATCGTATCGGAAACATAATTGATAATGATGTATTCCTGCGAGGTTTTCGCCAGTCCGAAAACAGCTACGAGAATCGCCAGCACGGCCTTGATCATCCCGGCCGCCGTAAACGCCGGCACCAGCGGGGTAAACATACTGCTGCAGGCATCGAAGAATTTCCCCGCAGCCGCCTTCTTTTTATTCTTCGCCACCGGCTGTTTTTCTGCCGCTTCCGCGGACTTGGCCGGGGCTTCGCTCTGGGCCTGCTCGACCAGCTGACTAACCACGCCGTACAATTCCGGAGCGTCGCTGCCGATAATGATCTGCGTCTGCGCTCCGACCTGCATCACCTTGATGACTTCCGGCAAAGCAGTCAACGCCGCCTCATTCACCTGACTTTGATCCCGCAGCGTCAGCCGCAGCCGGGTCGCGCAATGGGAGACGGCTTGGATATTGGCAGCGCCGCCGACGTGTTCGATACATTGTTTTGCAAGTTCTTTCATCTTCATTCTCCTTATTTTAATAGATTTAAAAACATTGACTCTAAGCCCGGATGGGAAAATGAATCGGATACTGATCTTGCCTGCGTGAGTAACAATTCTGGTTATCGGGATTCGTGGATGTGAATTACTTCGATACGGATAATAAATTTTCCTGGGCTTTGATCATCCCCTCCTTCAGTGTTTCAACCTGTTTGAACAAACGGGCGTTGGTAACGATCATCACAACGCCGTCCGGATAGCCGGCAGCCTGAATCTGTTCGCGTGAAAAGCGCATCAGCCGCTCCCCCGCCTGCACGTGCATCTTCGGCTGGACTTCCACCTGAAAGCCTTCGCCGTTGAGATTGACGGTGTCCAGACCGACGTGCAGCATCAACTCGACGCCCTCATCGCTCATCAACCCGATCGCGTGCTTCGTCGCCGCCACCATGACAACCTCGCCCGCAAACGGCGCGGTCAGTTCGTCTTCACCCGGCTGGATAACGCAGCCCGGTCCCAGCAGCGCTTCTGAAAACACGCCGTCATTCAGGCTGGCCAGCGGTTTCACTTCGCCGGAAACCGGCGCTTTGACGATCAAGCGGGCCGCCGTCCGCCGGCCCTGTTTAAATAATCCCATCGTTCTACTCCTTTCCTTCTTTGAGAATTTCTTCCGGATATTCCGGCTCAATTTTGCTTGCGAACCATTGACGCAGCGGTTCAATTTCCTGAGCGCTCATCCACCGCTGCGGGCGGCCTGCCAGACGGTAAAAGCAGGGAAAGACAATCTCCACAACCGCAAACGGCCGGTTTTGCCGCTGCAGCATCAACGCCTTACGCAAGCTTTGCGTCAGCCGTCCTATCGCTTCGGGCGAGCGCACGCTGCCGCGGGCCAGATAGGAAGCGTAACCTAAGTCGCGCAGCTGTTCAAGCATCCGCGAACCGCCGCCGATAAGCTGTCCCGCTTCATCGCGCTCAAACCAGTTTAAGGTATTGATGATTGTAACCGACTCGTCTCGCAGCGCGTTGAAGCGTTGTTGGTTCAGGGCGGTGGACGGCGCTTTGCTGCTGGAACAAATCAAGATGACCAGCTTTTCCGGATGCGCCTGTTTATAGGCCAGACCATCCTGATAAAACTGTTCGTCCGCGTAATCGTGCAGTTCGCAATTCAGATTAACATCAGCGGCTTTCTTCTTAAAGATCACCACCTGCTCTTGCACCCCTAACTGTTCGATCGCATCGGCCAGCGCTTTTGTCAGCGAACCGAGATAACAACCCGCATGCGGCGGGATTGCCTGCTTGTCAATCAGAGTATTGCTGACAGGCTGATTGTTTTCAAGAAAATCAATCGCTCCCGCCGTACACATCAGCTCGCATCGCCGGCAAGCGATGCAGCGCTGAGGATCGACATTTTCAACGAAGCACACGCCGCGGCGGTTATACTGGGCTGACAGGCGAAGCAAATCCAGCGGACAGGCCGTCAGGCAGTTCCCGCAGCCGGTACACTGATCCTTATTTAAACGTTGTTCCATTAGAACTCTCCTCCATTTTCAAATTTTTAAGCAGATTGTGGATGTGCAGCGCCAGATAACCCTTTTCTTCCTCGCCCACCGGCATGTGAAACTCGTTTAAGATAATCCCGGCAATCAGTTCCGTACACGCTTCTAAGCGTGGATATTTCTGCACAAGCAGCGGGTACAGCGTACTCTGCGAAGCTTCCAATAACTGTCCGTCATGCAGGCGGGCAGCCAGAAAGCTCAGATGTGTCAGAAACCGGGAATAATAGACCGACAGATGATCCAGCTTCACGCCGTATTCCCGCTCGATTTCCTGAATCACGCGCTCCTGAAACAAAAGTCTGACCTTCGCGTCGCTGCGGAAATGCTGTCCCTGAGCATTGATATAATGCAGCACAATGTAGCCGGCTTCATCTTCCCCCAGTGTCGTCCGGGTTTCTTTCTCGATCAGATCCAGTCCCTCTTTCGCAATCAGAAATTCCCGCGGATACATCGTCTTGACTTCCTCAAGAATATCCAGCGGCACCTGGAAGCCCTCCTGCTTGTTCCGCACGGCATTGTGAATATGATCGGAGAGACTGATATTCATCATCACGTTGACCTTGCAATGCAGCCGGGATTCAAATAAAGCGATAATTTTCGTGGTCATGTCGATATACACCGGGTCGATATCCTCAACCAGATTCATCAGGAAATTCTTTTCCTTCGTATCCGAAGGTTCAAAAACCTTGATGATTTTTGAATTGTCGATGCTATCCCCACGCTTCTTTCCAAATCCAACAGCCTTGCCGAACACAATGATTTCCCGGCCTCCGGCATCCGTGGAAAACACCACGTTGTTGTTGATCAGTTTTGTTATCACATAGTGATCCTGCATAAGAAAACAGCCCCTTTCGTTTCTGACATAGAAAAAGATCAGTAACAGATGCAAAAAACGCATCAGATACTGATCTTGCCTGTTCCCAGTAACAATTCTGGATATCTGTGTCTCTACTATAAAATCTTCAAAATAATTTGTCAATCTTTTTCTAAAAAAATCCATTTTCCCTACACAGGTATAAATTAAGCGTCTTTTTATCCTTAATTTCTCATCGCGTCTGTTGATCTTGAACCCGTTCTCACTTTGATCGCGGATCGTCAATTTCCTTCCATCAGCGCTGCCATAAAACCGCATCGTCGCTTCCCACGTATTAAAATCAATCATCTTTTGCCTATCCGAACCTCCCAACCCTATTTCTGAATCAACCATTCTCTTTGTCTTGTGTCAGCACGCTTTCATCAACATAATCTTTCGCCGCATTCTCCAGCCGCTCGCTGCAGTCAAAGTAGAAATAAACATCTACTTGCCGCCCGTATTTTTCCAATTCGCTGAGGCGCTGACGAATGGAAGAAGGAACCGGAAAGTCAATGACAAGCTGATCATTCGATTCCTTCTGACCTTTTCAGCCCCTTTGTTATGATCACCTTTCCTTATTCTCCACGATTCTGGAATTTCCAGAAAGCTGAACGCATCCCGATCTGCTAAGCCCAGCTGATCAACAGGATCAATCCCAGCAGAATTCCATCCGCCACCGCCACGCCCAGCGTATTTTTGCCGAAGCGATAGATTTCACCACGCTCAATCAACCGGTGCAGTTTATCCTGCTCAATCATCATCCAGACGACATTCAACAGGATATAGGGCAGAAAAAGAAGGACCTGAAATGCAGCTTTGGGGGAATTATGACCCACCCAGCCCAACATGCCGGAAAGAATCAGAATCATCACTCCCGCCATCAGTGCCGCGGCGAAGAAAATTGAAATGCGATTCCCGCTGCGGATCTTGTCGGGATAATCCGGATCCCGATAAATCCGGTCCTTATATTTCACATTAACGAGGAGAATGGACAGGACAAAGCCTGCCAGGTACATCACAAACAAGACCATCGACAGAGATTCAGAAAGCTGCCCTTCCAACAAACAGCTCAGAATTGAAAAGCTCAGCGTATCGGTCAGAATCATCGTTGCCATCGCCGCCGTCATGTCCGCCATCACATCCAGATCATACGGCGCATGCGGATCATAACCAGACAACAGCGAGAAATCGCGGCTGCGGATGCAATAGGTAAACGCCGCATAGATCGACAGCGCGATCAGCACGAAGACAAACCGAAAGCCATACCGGCTCAGCGCTTCCTTCATCGTGGACGTCGTGGCGCACAACCAGAGCAACGATCCCAAATGAGTCGCCAGAATTGCCAAAAAGAGTCGGGTTAACGGCCGTGTATCGACTTCCCTGCGTTTAAGATGGATATCGGTTAACAGCTCGTTCATATCGACGCCGAACACCTGTCCGATCTTCTTCAGCGCGGCGACATCTGGTTCCGTCTTATCCCGCTCCCAATTCGAGATTGCCTGACGGGTCACGCCCATGACGTCCGCGAACGCCTGCTGCGTCATGTTTTTCTCCTGCCGCAGCCCGGCGATTTTTTCACCCAGTGTTTTCATGCTCTTCACCTCAACCCGATTGTAAGGGACACCCTGCGGATTTGTCACGCAACGTTTTCTTGCCTGACGCTTAAACCGCAGTAAACCGATTATTTTAAGCCTTCCTGCCGGATCACCGGCGCGCAGCGCGGGCTTAAAAGATTCTAATGCTGCGTTCATTGAATTTTCCTCATTCCTGATTTTAAGTTTACCTGAAAATTCCGCAGCCGTCAAAAATCTGCGAAATGAATTCGTGTCCGCATCAAGAGGTTGGGTTTCAGAACGAAAAAAGCAGCGATTTCGCAAAAAGGAAAGCATTCGAAAAAGCAGGATGAAAATTGAATCAAAAAGTCATGAACCGCGTCTTGTTTTTTGATTATTGAACCGATATAATTCTCATAGTTAATGTTTACTTTGAGCTTCAAAGCCTGATGCCTCACCGCTTCCTGACACACTTTCAAATTTAAGGAGGACCGGGATGAAAACCTTTTCGCAGCCCCACACTGAAGACCTGTCATTCAGTCAACAGAATATCTGGAATCTGGAACAAGCGCTGCCGCACACGCCAATCAATCACATCAGTACCACTTTGTTTATCGACGAAGGCTTTGACGCCGAAGCTTTGCAGCGAACGCTGAATGCCATCGTCGAACATGATGAAACGCTGCGAACACGGCTGACGTTGATCGAAGGCCGGCCGCGCCAGTATTTTGTTCCGTTTGTTTCCCAATCCTTTCCCGTGCTGGATTTCTCAGCGGTAAGCGAAGCGGAATTCGCCGTTTGGCAAAAGGCAATGACACAGACGCCGATGCCATATCTGGATCAGCCTTTGATCCATTTTTATGGTTTTCAGACCGGGGAAACGTGCGGCGGCGTGCTGATTCTGGCGCATCATCTGATTTCCGACGGCTGGGCGCAGGTGCTGCTGCACAACCGCATCGCCGCGCTGTATTGCCGCGCATGCCGCGGTGAGAGTCTCAAGGAAGCTGAGCTGACGCCGTATCGGGAACACCTGCGTCAGGAACAAGCCTACCTGCGCAGTCCCCGCTACGAGCGCGACCAGCAATTCTGGCAGCGGGAAACCGCGGCATGGGAAGCGCCAAAACCATTGCGGACCGCGCCGGTCTATCCCCCAAGTCCAATATCAAAGCGGTTCAGCCGCCCGCTTTCAGAAAGCCTCAGCCGGCGGCTTCAAGCCTTCTGCAGCGAGCGTCAGATCTCTCCGTTTATCATGATTCTGTTGGGACTGACCGTTTATCTCAGCCGGGTTCACGCCCAAAAAGCGCCGGTGATCGGCGTACCGGTAATCAATCGTTCCCAATCCAAAGAAAAAAATGCCGGCGGGATGTTCGTCAGCACGCTGCCCTTTCGCTGCGAAACAGATCCTGCGCAGACAGCGGATCAGTTCTGCCAGACGCTCAACGATCAATGGTACCGCCTGTTAAAGCATCAGAAATATCCGTTTACCGAAATCATGAAACTGGCCCGCGCTCAGCAGCCGGAACTGGAAGCCTTGTTTTCGATCGCGCTTTCCTATGAAGACACGCGCTTAACCCCGCCTTCGGACACCACGGTCCATTTCAGCGGCGCCTGGCATTTCAGCGGCTGGCAGATGGAGGAATTATGCCTGCACGTCAGCCATCGCGAAACCGCCGCCCTGCAGATCGACTACGATTATCAGGTCCAGAGCTTCAGCGAAGCCCGGATCGCGCAGCTGCATCAAAGCCTGACCGTGATCCTCCAGGACGTGCTGACTCATCCGGATACGCCGTTGAGCCAACTGCGCGTGCTGGAAGAAGCCGGAGAAGACCGCGTTCTGTATGCTTTCAATCCACAAGCCGCAGCCGTCTGCTCTTCAACGCTGACCGCCCGCTGGCGTCAGATCGCAGAAAATCAGGGACAGACGATCGCGATTGTCGATCAGGACCGCAATCTGACCTTTGCCCAGCTCAATGCTCAGGCGGAAGCTTTAGCCGCGCAGATTTTAACTTTACCGCAGGAAAAACCGCTGCGGATCGCGCTGCTTCTGCCGCGGGGCGAAGCTCTGATCACCGGCATGCTTGCGGCGATGCTCAGCCACGCCGTGTGGATCAACCTCGATCCTGCCCAACCCGCAAACCGCTTGAAAACGCTGCTTGCACAAACGGGCGCAGACTTGATCATCAGTTCCTGCGCGCTGCGCGAACAGCTGGACCCGCAGCGGCGCTGGACCTGGAAAACGATCGAAGATGATCAGTTTCATCCGGCCGCGCTTGCGGACGCCCCGCGTCCCTTCACGCCGCCGGAGACAGCGTATATCGTCACTACCTCGGGCACGACCGGAACCCCCAAGGGCGTCCTGGTCGGTTCCGCCAGTTTATGCAACTTTATCGACGCGATGGCCGGCGTCTATCCGCAAAATCCGGTGCTTTCGTTATGCAGCCCGGCGTTCGACGCGTTCCTGATCGAATCGATTTGCGCGTTATTGAATGGACGAAGCGTGGTTTTCGCTGATGCGGAAGCGGCGGAGAACCCGGCCCAGCTGGCCGATTACATCGGCCGCTATCACATCGGCATGCTTTCCCTGACGCCTTCGCGCTTGCAGGCATATCTCAGACATCCGGCATTTTGTCAGGCGGTCTCCCGGCTGGACTGTCTGGTCTGCGGTGGGGAAGCTTATCCTTCCGCCCTGCTGCGTCAGCTCAAGCGCTGGACATCGGCGCGGCTTTATAATCAATATGGTCCCAGCGAGGCGACGATCGGCGTCTGCATGAAAGAGCTGTCGCACGCCCGCCGGATTACCGCCGGCCAGCCCCTGCCCGGCTGCCGCCTGCTCGTGCTCGATCCCACAGGCCAGCCGTTGCCTTGCGAGAGTATTGGCGAACTGTGGATCAGCGGTCCCTGCCTGGCGCTGGGCTATGATCAGGATCGCGCCAAAACCGACGAAAGCTTCCAGCCGCTGACTTGTTTACAGGGAGAACGTGCCTATCGTACGGGCGATCTGGCTTATTGGACGCAGGATGGCGAGATCGTGATCGCCGGCCGTCAGGATCAGCAGCTCAAGGTGCGCGGGTACCGGATTGAAGCGCAGGAAATCACCGCTCAGCTGCGCCGGCTGCCGCACATTCAAAACGCCGCGGTCGTGCTTCAGAATGACCGCCGCACTCTGGCAGCCTACATCGTCAGCGATCAGCCGGTCGATCCGGCCGGTCTCAGGCGCGCCTTAATGGAACAGCTACCCGCGCCGGTCGTCCCGTCCGTTTATCTTGCGGTTGACGAACTGCCGCTTACCGCTAACGGCAAGCTGGATCCTAGCCGGCTGCCGCCGCTGCCCCAGTCCCCTCAGCCCCTCAGATCCGCCGCCGCTTCCGCGGCTCAGCGCTGGCTGCTCGATCAGCTGCGTACGCTTCTAAAACGGCCGGACATGCAGCTGGACAGCGATTATTTCGCTTACGGCGGGGATTCGTTGATCGCGATGGAATTGTTAAGTTTAATCGAAGAAAAATTTCAGATCCGTTTAAAAACGGCGGATCTTTACCACCTGCGCACCGCCGCGGCGATCGGCGAAGTGCTGGACGGCGGGCAGTCTGCCCCGCAGCCAAAGCCGCAAGCGGCTCCAAAACAAAAAACCTATCCGCTGAGCTTTCAACAGAAAGCGATTCTGGCGGATCTGCTTGCCGACCCGGAAAACGACGCATACCACATGCCGGGCTTGTTCACGCTGCCCGACACACTCGATATCGACCGCTTACGTCAAGCGTTAGTCCAACTGGTGCAGGAAGAAGAACTGCTGCGCACCGGCTTTGTCCTGGATGATGGAGAAATCCGAATGCAGGTTCACGACAAGGTCGCCTTCAACGTCGAGATCATCGAAGCAGGACCGGATTGGGATCCGGCGGCGTTAATCCGGCCGATGGATCTGGCCAGACCGCCGCTGTTTTCCGCCGCCCTCATTCATCGTAAAGAAGGCTGGGCGCTGGGACTGGACATGCATCATCTGATCAGCGACGGGCTGACGACGCCGTTACTGCTTTCGCATCTCGACCAGCTCTATCAGGGACGTGTCTGCAGCTCGCCGGCGCTCACCTACAAAGACGCGGCCTGGGCGATGCAGGATGGCCCTGCGGAAGATGATCTTGCGTATTGGAAAAAGACGCTGACCCCGCTGCCGAAACCGCTGCTTCTGCCGCAGGACCGGCGGGAACAGCCGCATCAGGGAGGCAGTCAGCTCATCTATGATCTGAGTCTGGAAGGCTCGGAAAAGATCCGCACGTTCTGCGCTGCGAAGCAGCTGACGCCGGCCGCCCTGTTTGCCTGTGCGGCGCTGATTCAGCTGGCCCGCTGGAACCAGAGCGACCGGGTCGTTGTCGGAATGCCGGTCAGCGGCCGGACGCAGGCGGCGACGCAGGCGATGCCGGGGTTATTCATGCATACGCTGCCGTTGGCGCTTCAGCTTGACCCTCAGATGCGGATCAGCGCGCTGCTGGCGCGCGTGCAGAATCAGCTGGCGGCAATTCAGGATCATCAGGCGGTCAGTCTGGAAGATTTAATCCGGATGTTCAATCTGCCCCGCCAGGTGGGCGGCAACGCCGTCTTCGGCCTGTTGTTTTCGCTGCGGCCGATCGCGGCGGACCAGCTGCGCTTAGCCGGGCAGCCACTGGGCTGTCAGCCAGTGGCGACCGGGTTAAGCAAACTGCCGCTAACCGAGGAAGTTTATTGGGAAGCCGGCCGCTGGCATTTCTGCTTTGAATTCGAAAACCAGCGCTACCGCGAAGAAACGATCCGCTTCTACCAGCGCAGTCTGGAACACATCGTCATGACTTTAACGAAGGAGGATCCGGTCTGGACTGAATTGGACGTGCTTGCGCCGCTGGATCGCTACCGCTGCCTGGACGCGCCCAACGCTCTGCGCGTGCCATATTGCGGACTGCCGCTGGACGTGCAGATTCGCCAACGCGCCCGGCTGCATCCAGACCATCCGGCTCTGCGCTTTCATCAAAAGACGACGACCTTTGCCGAGCTGATCGAACAGGCGGATCGTCTGGCTGGCGCACTGATGCAGAACGCTTCGGCCAAGCCGGCTGGAATTCTGTGTGAGCGGGGCGAGGGACTGTTTGTCGCAATGCTCGCACTGATGCATTGCGGCCGGGCATATGTTCCGCTGGATCCGGACTTCCCTTCAGCCCGGATCGCAACGATGCTGGATCAGGCCGGCGCCGATCTGATCGTTGGAACTCCGGCTTTATTAAAGAAATTGAATCTATCGCTTTCAACCTGTTCCGTGCTCGCTCAGGGTTCGGTGCTGACTGAGGCGCCGACCCGTCCGCTGGACGCCGTGCATTATTGCCTGTTTACCTCCGGCTCCACCGGTCTGCCCAAAGGAACGCAGATCACTTACCGCAACACCGCGGCATTTCTGGAATCAATGCGGCCGCTGCTCGGCGGATGCCGGCGGGCTCTATGCGCGACCAATCCGGTTTTCGATGTCTTCCTGACGGAAAGTCTGATCGCTCTGGCGTTGGATATGACGGTAGTGATCGCCGATGAATCCCAGCTGCGCCTGCCGTGGGAGCTGGCCGCCTTAATCCAGAATGAGGGCTGTGATTTCGTGCAGTTCACACCGACGCGAATGCAGATGAACATGGCCGACGCTGCATTCCGGGAAGCGTTGGCTTCGGTCAAAACAATCATCCATGTCGGGGAAGCGCTGCCCGCGCCGTTAGTGCGCCAGATTGCCTCCTGCACCTCAGCCCGGATCCTCAACTGTTATGGTCCGACGGAAACGACGGTGTATGCCACGTGGGATGAAGTTTCCAAAACCCCGGTCACCATCGGTATGCCGCTGGCCAATTACGTAACCTATGTCTTAAACGAAGCCCGTCAGCGCTGTCTGCCAATGCAGAGCGGCGAGCTGGTGATCGGCGGCGCCGGGGTCGGATTGGGCTATATCAACGCCCCCGATAAAAACACGGCGTTCGTTCAGGCTCCGCAGCAGCCTCAGCGGCGGTTTTACTTCACCGGCGATTTAGTCCGCGTCAATCCGCAAGGCAAGCTGGAATATCTTGGCCGGCGCGACAGTCAGATCAAGCTGAACGGCCACCGCATCGAGCTGCAGGAAATTGAGCAGCAGCTTTTGCGTCTTGCGGGCATCCGCGAATGCGCCGTGATCCCGCGGATTCAGGATCACGAGGTGCTCTCGCTGCACGCGTTTGTCTCGGGCAGCGAAGAAACGGACTGGCGGCCGGCGTTAAAATCCATGCTGCCGGACTTCATGATCCCCTCCTCGCTAACGTGGCTGGATCATCTGCCGCTCACCGCCTCCGGCAAAACTGACCGGCGGGCGCTGGCGGCGTTGATTGAAACTGCCGCTGCCGACCGGCCTTGTACTTCCGAAGGAATTCAGCCCGAAATTGAAATGCCGCCGGTTGTGGAAGAAGCCGGCCCCGCCGATCTGGCGGCGATGTGGCGGAAGGTCTTGAAGCGTTCCGAACTGGACGAAAATCTGTCATTTTTCGATCAGGGCGGCACTTCGCTGGGCGCTTTGACGTTACTGACAGAATATTACAATCTCGGCCTGCATTTGACACTGGAAGAGTTCTACGCCCACCCGACGTTAGCTGAACAGCGTCAGAAAATACAGCCGGAGTGGCAAGTCCAAAAGCCGGTCTCCCCCCGGTTAGACAAGTTCCCGCTGCAATCCGATACACCGGTCAACTGGCGCAGCCCGCTGATCAGCGGCGGTTCCGGTTTCTTCGGCCTGCATCTGATCGACGTGCTGCTGACACAGAACCTGTCGTGCTCGATCGTTGTCCTGTCGCGTTCAGATAAAGCCACGCTGCTGGAAAAAGCGCAGGCGTTATTCGGCCCGGAATGGGTCGGCCGTTATCAGAACAAACTTGTCTGCCTGCATGCCGATCTGACCCGCTCTGATCTGGGATTGTCCGCCGCAGAGCGATCACGGCTGCAAGCCTCGCTGACGTGCGGCGTGCACAGCGCCGCCGAGGTCAGTCACTATGGCCGCCGCGATGCCTTTCTGGCCGCCAACGTCGAGAGCACCCGCAACATGCTTGCCCTCGCCCGGCAAATCAACGTCCCGCTGGTGCATGTCTCCACGCTCAGCGTCAGCGGGTCGTATCTGCCCGCCGATCCGCAGAAACCGGCAAGCTTTTGCGAAACCGATCTCGACATCGGGCAGAACTGGAACGAAAATCTGTACGTTGAAAGCAAATTTCTGGCCGAACAGGCCGTTCGTCAGGCAATCGCTGCCGGCCAGCCGGCGCGGATCCTGCGCTTAGGCCGGCTGTGCGGGCGGCATCGGGACGGTCAGTTCCAGCGCCATCCGCAAACCAACGCCTTCTGGCGGCTGTGTCAGGCCATCCTGCAGGTCGGCTGTCTGAATCCGGTGCTGGCACAGACCGCGGCGGAGGTCACGGCGGTTGACGAATGCGCCCTGGCGGCCGTCGCCGGCCTGCGTTCCCGCCTGACCGTTTTGCATCTGATGAATCCTCATTTGCTATCATTTAAGGAAATTTTCCCGCAGCTGCCCATCGTCGGCGACGAACAATTCGCCGCTGCGCTGCAGCGGGAAGCCGGTTCAGGCAGCGATGTGATCGGCAGTCTGATCGAACAGCTTAATCAGCTGGAAAAGCAGCCCGTTCAAATCCAGCCCGACGCCGCTGTGACGCTGCAGGCGCTGGACGCGGAAGGCTACCGCTGGCCGCTTCCGCGTCCCGACCGCGAGCTGGCCCAGCTTTGTCAGAAACGAGGTGAATCCCGATGATAACCAACGGCGCCCTGATTACCTTCTACATCTCCATCATCGGTCTGGTGCTGATCGTCTCGCGCAACCTGCGCACCAACCGCAGCCACCTGATCAATAAAATCTATGTCGCGTTCTCGATGATTCTGATCGAATGGATGACCGCTCTGATCGGCATGCGCTTCACCGCGCCCGGCGATGAAATCATGCTTTACATCTGGGACGCATTGTCCAATTTCGGCACAAGCATGGCGCCGGTGCTGCTGCTTTTGATCGCGCTGGTCTTCACCCATCATTACGACAGTCTGCCGAAGAAAGTCCGCGGCCTGTTTATCGTCCCGGTGCTCACTAACATCATGATTTGGACCAATCCGCTGCATCATCTGCATTACAAGCATTTCAGCGTGATCGCCAGCGAGGTCGTGTTCGGCCCCTACATGTATATCAGCGGCGGCTACAGCTACCTGTGCATGATCGCCGCGATCTGCATCATCCTGCACTTTGCCTTTAAAAGCAACAACCGCCTGTATATGCAGCAGGCCGTCATGTTCTCCTTGGGCACGCTGATTCCGTTAGTCGTCAGTATGCTCGCAACGCTCAAAATTCTGAACCTGTCGATCGCTGCGACACCGATCAGCTTTGTGTTCACGGTCATCTTCCACGGCATCGCGATCGAGAAGCTGAATTTCCTCAACATCACGCCGATTGCGACGCAGCACATCCTCGACTGGATTTCCGACTGTTATCTGATCCTCAGCGAGACCGGGCTGGTGCTCAACTATAACCAGCCGTTCGCCCAGATTATCGGCAGCCGCTGCGGGATTGAGATCAACAAGCCGCTGATCAACATCCACCGCGATCACGATCCCAGCGCGATGACGGCCGTCTACAATCTGATCAGCTCCGTCGAATCGTCGCGCGAAAGCCGCAGTTCGATCGCCTATGAACAGTCGATCGTCGCCGACGGTCATCTGCATTACTACATGGTCGAGGTCACGCCGTTAATCATGAATAAGGTGATCGTCGGATTCAGCGTTATTTACAAGGACGTCACCAAGCTGAAGGAAAGCATGCAGAAATTACAGAATTCACAGAAGCGGATGATGGAACGGGAACGGCTGGCTTCGTTAGGTCAGATGGTCGGCGGTATTGCGCACAACTTGAAAACGCCGATCATGTCGATTGCCGGAGCGCTCAACGCGATGGATGATCTGGTCGACGAATGTCAGCGCAGCTTCGGCGATCCGGAGGTCACCCCGGCCGATTACAAGGAGATCGCTCAGGAAATGACGGACTGGATTCACCGCTGCAAGGATTCGTGTTCGTACATGTCCGACATCATCACGGCCGTCAAAGGCCAGGCCGCCAGTATGAACGCCTCCGATAAGGTCACCTTCACGCCCGAGGAACTGCTGCGGCGGACGACGCTGCTCATGCGCCATGAGCTGACCGTCCACAACTGCCAGCTCATCGCAGAAAACTGCGTGCCGCCTGCGGTTGTGCTGCATGGGGATATCAACAACCTCGTTCAGATCGTCAACAACTTCATCGCCAACGCGATCGACGCTCAGCTGCCCCAATCCGACCACACCATTCGCTTAAAGATCTGGCAGGAAGACGACCAGCTCTCGCTCTCGGTCAGCGATCACGGCAGCGGCATTTCCGATTCCGTGCGCCGTCATTTATTAAAGGAAATGATCACATCCAAGGGCACCGCCGGAGCCGGTTTGGGATTGTATATGTCCAAAGCGCTGATCCAGGGAAAGTTTGACGGCGAACTGTGGTTTAACGATAACCCGGGCGGCGGCGCGGTGTTCGGGTTCACGATTCCGCTCAACAGCGAAGTCCTGCAGGAAGAAAACCTGCCTAAATCTGAAGAAAGGAGTCCCTTTTGATGCGTAAAAATCGCAAAGGTCAGATCCATAACGAGTTCCGCCTGCTGGTGTTGGACGACGATGAAATGATCACGCTGGCGCTGCGCTCTTATTTTGAGGGCTGCGGCTACACCGTCGACATTGAAAGCAATCCGCGGCGGGCTATCGAAAAAATCCGTCTGGATCACTACGACATCCTGCTGCTGGACTTTCTGATGAATCCAATCTGCGGCGACAAGGTCGTCGAGGAGATCCGCAAGTTCAACACCGATCTGTTTATCATCCTGCTAACCGGCCACAAGGATCTGGCGCCGCCGGTCAAGACGATCCGTGAGCTGGACATCCAGGGCTACTATGAAAAAAGCGATAAATTCGATCAGCTGGAGCTGCTGGTTGAATCGTGCGTCAAGTCGATCCGCCAGATGCAGACAATCCGCCGCTACCGCGACGGACTTAACGAAATTCTCGGCAACGTCACGACGTTGTATCAGGATCAGAATCCGCAGCAGCTGATCGCGGCGATCGTGGAACAGGTGCGTTCTCTGTGTCATGAAGACGACGTCTTCGTGATGCTCAACCCGCAGAACATCCCCTCCTTCAGCGAAAAAGTGTCGCTGGTTTCCTCGCTGTTATTAAGCGGCAGCGGCGATTATGAGCTGGACGCGGGGCAGTTTATGCGGCTGTACTATCCGAATTTTCTCGACGCGATCCAGCGGATAAAAAGCTCCCGTCAGCCGGATCTGTGCGAACAGCGCCTGGCCCTGCCGCTGCATGATGAAAGCGGGCATTTTCTCGGCATGATCGGAATTCATTTCAGGCAGGCCCCGGCCGAAACACTGATTCAGTTATTGACGCTCTACAGCCGTCAGGCGGGTTCGGCGATCGCGCGGATGGTTCTGCATACGGTCTTGCAAAGCCGCAACCATCAGCTGAAAGAAACGAACAAGCAGCTCAAAGACAGCTATATGGAAACGATAACGGCGGTCCGGCTGATGGTTGAAGCGAAAGATATTTACACCCGCGGCCATTCCGATCGGGTCAGCTATTACACGACGTTATTGGCTAAAAAACGAATTCAGGATCCGCAGCGGCTGGAGCTGATCCGCCTGGCCGGCCTGTTTCACGACGTCGGCAAGATCGGCGTCCCGGATTCCATTTTGACCAAGCTGGGACCATTAAGCGAGGAAGAATTCGCGCAGATCCGCCGCCACAGCGAGCTGGGCTGTCAGATTCTTTCCACGATGAGCTTCTTTCAGGATATCGCCGGCATCATCCGCGGTCATCACGAACGCTGGGACGGCAAGGGTTATCCCGATGGTCTGGCTGGTACCCAGATTCCGCTGGAATCGCGGATGATCGCCGTGGCCGACGCGTTCGACGCGATGACCTCGTTTAGGGCCTACCGCCAGTCGCTCTCGCTCGATCAGGCGCGGGCCGAACTGATCCGCAACAAGGGCACGCAGTTTGATCCGCAACTGGTCGACGAGTTCCTGGAGCTCTTAAATGATTACGACAAGATCCATGCGCAGCTGGAATGGACATTCCACGAACTTTAGGAAAGGGACCTCACAATGAAAAATTATGCCTATTACCCGGCCGACGACTACGCTACCTTCCGCCAGTTCATCGACGGCACAAGCCGCCGTTTTGCCGAAAAAGAAGCGCTGGTCAGTTACGCCGCGAAGGGGGAACGCCGCAGTCTGACCTTCATCCAGCTGAAGCAAAACGTCCAGGCGTTAAGCGAAGCCTTCCGGCTGGCGCTGCCTGAAGGCAACGTTGCGATCATCAGCGAAAACAGTATCGAATGGCTGCTTGTTTACTTCGCGCTGATCATCAGCGGCCGCACCGCCGTGTGCATCGACATCGAACAATCCGACGACGTGCTGCGAAGCATGGTCATGCAGGCGGACTGCACAGCCTGTTTTCTTTCCCCGGCCTTCCAGCCTGTCGGCAGCCTGTTATGCCAGGAAAATCCGACGCTGAAGCAGTTGATCTTGATGGAAGGCGAAGGTGAATTCACGCTGAAGACGCTGCTGAAGCAGGGGCAGGCCCTCGTCAAACGCCGTCAGGGCGTCTGGTCGTTTCCCGATCATCCGCAAAATTTTACCGCTTCGATCGTTTACACCTCCGGTACGACCAGCACCTCCAAGCCGGTGATGTTGTCGGAGGTTGGCATTCTTACCAACGCCGCTGACTCGATGCGCCTGGTCGGGGTCGGTGCGACGGTCTTCACCTCGCTGCCCTTCTATCACACCTATGGCCTGACCTGTTCCGTCATCAACATGCTTCTGCACGGCAGCACGGTCGGGGTCAACGGCTCATTAAAAACGATGATGCGCGATTTGAAAGCCTTCGCGCCGGAAACAATGATGGCTGTGCCGCTGATCGTCGAGACCCTTCATCAGAATATCTGGCGCACGCTGCGCAAACAAGGCAAAGAAGAAGCCCTGCGCAAATATATGAAGCTGTTTCAGTTTTGCCGCAAATTCGGGATCACGCTGCACCCCGCGTTTTTGCAGCTGATCCGCGACGCTTTCGGCGGACATTTGTCGCTGATCATCTGCGGCGGCGCGCACCTGTCGGCCTCAATCGGCGAGGAAATGGAGGCCTTCGGCTTTCAGATCATCCAGGGCTATGGGATCACGGAATGTTCTCCATTACTGGCGGTCAACCGCAATAAGGACCGCCGCGTCGACACCGTTGGTCATGTTTTGCCCAGCTACAAGCTGAAGCTTAAGGACGGCGAAATTCTCGTTCAGGGCGTGTCCCTGATGCAGGGGTATTATAAAAACGAAGAACTGACGGCCGCAGCGTTTGACGAGGGCTGGTTTATGACCGGCGATCTGGGCAGTCTGGATAAAAACGGACATCTGACGATTACCGGCCGCAAGAAAAATCTGATCGTGTTTAAGAATGGTAAGAAAGTCTCCCCGGAAGAGATTGAAGGTTATGTCAGTTCGCTGCCGCTGATCAAGGAGGTCATGGCCTTCGGGCTGAACTCCTCCGCCCATGCCGACGACGTGCGGCTGGCTTTGATGGTCTATCCGGATCCCGAGCTGACCGCCGGAATGTCGCCATATGAAATATTAGAACAGCTGCAGGCGCAGATCGATCAGGTCAACGAAACGCTGCCGGCATACAAACAAATCCAGATGATTAAGCTGCGCGATTCTGAATTTGAGAAAACGGCGACCAAAAAAATCAAACGCAGCACCGTTTTAGAAAAGAGGTAACGGCCGACTATGCTTGAAAAAATTATCGCGATCATCATCGCTGAAACGGGTCAGCCGGGCGTCAGCGCACAAACCGATCTGGTCCGCGATCTCCAGCTGAATTCCTTCGATATCGTTAATATTGTCGCGGCGCTGGAAGAAACGTTTGACGTTGAGATCAATGTCCGCAGCATCCGCAAAATCCGCAATGTAAAAGATATTCTGGCTACCTTGACCGAACTGGGCGCGCATGAATGAGCCGCTGAGGGGACTGTGGCGCTTCAGTGCTGATTTCAGCGGAAACGACAGCGCGCAGCGGCTGAATCAGGCACTGTCCTGGCTGGCAGATCAGCACCTGCTGCCTTTTGTCCCGGTACAAAAGGTTGTTTCCGCCCGGGGCAAGCCAGCCTTCGCCGATCTGCCGGGGCTGCATTTCAGCATCTCCCATTGCCGGCAGGAGTGGATCTGCCTGATCGCCGGCGCGCCGGTGGGCATCGACATCGAACAGCCCCATCCCTGCCGTCAGGAAGCGATTACCCGCCGGTTCTTTCACCCCCGGGAACAGGCCTGGCTAACCCAGTATCCGGAAGCCTTTTTTTCACTGTGGACGGCGAAGGAAAGCGTCGTCAAATGGTCGGGAAAAGGCATCGGGGAAGATTTTTCCCGCTTCAGCGTCATTGATGAAGCAGGCCAGCTGCACGATACCCCAAACTACCGATTGATCCCCTTTGTCACAAAAAAAGGAACGCCCGGCACGATGTGCCTGAGCGCTTCCCTGAGGGATACGGTTCATGATTATTTTTTAGACTGAAGTTCGCTAAGCCGGACGAAACGCGTGCCGGTGCGGTGCGCGAATTGTTCGTCATGGGTGACGACCAGAATCCCCAAACCATCCTGTTTCGCCAGCGACTGAATGATGTTGGACACTTCCAGCGCCGATTGTTCGTCCAGCGCGCTGGTCGGTTCATCAAAGCACAGGATTTCCGGCGCCAGCATGCAGGCCCGCGCGATCGCGGCCCGCTGCTTCTGCCCGCCGGAAAGTGAATTGGGATAGGCGTCCGCCTTCTCCGCCAAATTCAGCTGTTGTAAAAGCCTGCGGGCTTTTTTTTCAGCTTCCGCCCGATTCATCCGTTTCTGATGAACCGGCGCCTTGATCAGATTTTGCATGACGGTCCAATGCGGAAACAGATTCCAGTTCTGAAATACCAGTCCGATCTTCTGCCGGTATTCCATGGGCGACTGCCAGCGGCCATCCTGACACAGCACCGTGCCGGAAAGTGAAATCGTGCCCTTTTCCGGCAGCTCCAGCCCGCACAGACAGCGCAGCAGCGTGGTTTTTCCAGCGCCGGAGGGTCCCATCAGACACACGATCTCACCCGGATCCACGCGCAATGACACATTTTCAAAGACCGGCGTCCTGCCGAAGGTCTTGGCGCAATTTTCTGCGATGCAGCTCATGACTTGCCCTCCTAATAATAACTGATGCGTTTCTCAATCCGTCCCAAAAGCCAGCTGAACCCGCCGCACATCGCCAGATAGAGAATCCCGACGACGACAAACGGCAGTGCGGTCGCATACGTGTTGACGGCGGAACGGCCGGCTTTCAGCAGCTCTGAAGCCCCCAAAACGTAGATCAACGACGTGTCCTTGACCAAATTCAGGACTTCGTTGCCAATCGAAGGCATCGCCGTGCGCAGCGCCTGCGGCAGCTGAATCCGAAAGTAGATATAGCGGCGGGAGAATCCGAGCATCTTCCCGGCTTCCGCCTGTCCAGGATCGACTGCGCTTAACGCGCCGCGCAGAATCTCGATAAAATAAGCGGTATAATTCAAGGTGAAAGCGATAAAAATCGACAGTTCCCGGCTCAGCGTCAGGCCGAGATACGGCATGCCGAAGAAGATGAACATCAGCTGCAATAACAGCGGCGTCCCCCGCATCAGCGTGATGTAGCCGCGAAACAGCGGCTTTAAGGCGCGGCCGGAAAACTGCTGGAGCGCCTGAAGCAGACAAGCCAGCGGCAGCGACAGGATCAGCGTTATAAAGAATACCTGCAGCGTGACCCCGGCGCCAGCCAGTAATGACGGCAGAATCTGACGGATCATGCTTATTCCCCGAACCACTTGGCGTTCAGCGCCGCCGTTGTGCCGTCTTCATTGCAGGCCTTCATCGCTTCGTTGATCTTCTCCAGCAACGTCGTATCCTGCTTGCGCATTCCGACTGCGTATTGTTCCGTTCCAAAATTCTCGTCCAGCACCTTGTATTTTTCCTGACCTCTTTGCTTCATCACATACCGCGCCAGCACTTCGTCGACGACGATCGCCTGCGAACGGCCGGCTTCCAGATCCATAAAGCAGTCGATGTTCGTATCGAATTCCTCCGGCGCGCCGTTTTTTAACGCAGACGTGAACGCAGCATCGGCGCTGACCGCTTCCAAGGCGCTCGATTCCTTCTGCACCGCGATCGTTTTCCCTGCCAGATCCGCTTTGGAATTGACCTCGGAATCCGCCAGCGTGATGATCAGCTGGCGGTTTTCCAGATAAGGCTCGGAGAACGCCACCTGCTGCTTCCGCGTGTCCGTAATTGAATAACCATTCCAGATTAAGTCGATGTTGCCGGCATTCAATTCGGATTCCTTCATCGACCAGTCGATCGTCTGAAATTCAAAGGCAATTCCCAGCTTTTCTGAAACGGCCTTGGCCATCTCGATATCATAACCGGCCAGCTCGTTGTTTTCATCGCGGAAGCCCATCGGTGCAAACGTATCGTCAATCCCGACGACCAGCTTCCCCCTGTCTTCGATTGCGCTCCAGCTGTCCCCCTGCGGCTTGGCGGCGCTCTGACATCCCGTCATCGCCACCAGCGCCAATCCGATCAAACCCATTCCCAATTTTCCGATTTTCATTTTCATTTCTCCTTTTTTCTTTTTTGATATAGCATGAAATGAAATTGAATCCCGAACAGGATGCGTTTCAGCCCGCGCCGCTAAAACAAAAACCCTCCCGTCCTGCAGCTAAGGACGAGAGGGTCGTTTTTCCCTTCGTGGTTCCACCTTAATTTACCAGATTCCTCGCGGAGTCCAGCCTCTTCGAGTACAAAACTTCTATACTCTAGTACGATAACGGGTACAGGTTCCGATCCAGCCTACTTGATTCCTCGTTCGGTGAATTGCTCCAAGATGTGTTCAACCTGCTTCTCATATTCCCTTGCACCAACCGGGAACTCTCTGGATAAGCAGTTCAGGTTTACTTTTTCTTTTCATCGCTGTTATATCAATGACTGTATGATAAATCTGAAGCGGAAACTTGTCAAGCAGGAAATGAAATTTTTCTGAAAATGAATGACAATCTTTCACCGCGGCATACCGGCATGACTGGCCTGAATTGAAGTTTCCAGCAGTTTCAACATTTCGTAATGTGTTTCTGCCTCCCCGGGCTTAGAGGTGTGCGGACAATGCCAGACATGCATGCCGTTAAGTCCCTGCTGCATCAGCCACACGGCCATTGTGATTCCGGTTGGAAGCAGCTTCGCCCCCAAAATAGCGAGCCGCGTCAGCGTTCCATAAACGGAGCGGCGTCTGCCTTTCTGACTGTCAGAAATTGCCGCCCGGGCGACCGGGGCCGGATCCGTGATCGGAAACATCCGCACAACGTCGGGTCTGGCCGTGGTTTGCGCCTTATTGAGCAGCGGGGTTCTCATCCAGCAGGGACAGACCGAGGTCACCGTGATCCCCCGCGGCTTCAGCTCGACGGCTAACGCCAGTGAAAACCGGTCGATAAACGCCTTGCTTGCCGCATAGACACTGAAATACGGCAGCGGCTGAAAGGCGGCTTGGGAAGCCGTGTTGACAATCCGGCTGCCCGGGGGCATATAGGGCAGGCAGTTCCATGTCATTTCCACGACCGCGCGGCAGTTGAGATCGACGATCCGCGCCGCTTCCAACGCTTCCAGCTTTTCAAACGGACCGAACTTGCCGATCCCCGCGTTGTTGATCAGCCAGCGGATCTCTGGTTTTTCCAGACTTAAACGACGATGAAAATCCACCAAAGCGTCCAGCTGCATCAGATCAATTTCGACCGGAACGATCCGGGCGCCGAAATCCTGAACCAGCCGCTGCAGCCGGGCCGGTGTTTTGGCCAGCGCCCAGATTTCATCCACATTTGATTCTTCCAGGATCAGCCGCGTATATTCCCGACCCAAACCGCTGTCTGCACCGGTGATCACCGCAATTTTTTTCATAACACCCCTCTTTTCCGATTCATTATTCTTCCTCTTTAGTATGGCTGCTTCTTCCCGTTTACCCGGAAAGTCCGCTGCCTTTTTTAACCTTTATGCCGGTCTTTTGAGATGGCGGAAAACATTTCAATGCCCGCCATACCTAAAAAAGGCTGAGTCACACCCCAGCCTTCCTAGCGTTTCCTATGTTTACAGATCAATGTTCATCAGCGCCAGGTCGGTCTTAATCCCTTCCTGCAGCACCTGTTCGTCAAAATTGAAATGGCAGTTATGCAGCGCGATGCCCGTGCCTGTGCCCAAGAAGAAGAACACGCCCGGGATTTTCCGCTGATAGAACGCGAAATCCTCCGCGATCATTTCCGGCTTGTCCATCACCTGCAGCTGCGGCAGAAGCGCCTGCGCCTTCGCAAACAGCGGGGTGTCGTTGATCACGGCCGGATAGCCTTCCGTATAATCAAACACGATCTGGCAGCCAGTTTCCTGTTCCAGCTGTTGCATGATCGCCTTCGTCTGATCGATCATCCAGTCGAACGTGGCGTCCTGAAACGACCGGTAGGAGCCTTCCAGCACCGCGGTTTCCGGCAGGATGTTGCGCACCGTGCCGGCGTGGAAATTTCCGAACTTTAAAATCCGGTATTGGTTCGGAGCAATTTTCTTTTCCATCGCGTACAGGCGGCATAACAGCTCCGCGCCGATCGCCAGCGCGTCGATGCCCTCATCCGGTTTGGCGCAATGGGTGCTCTTGCCCTTGACCGTCACCGTGACCTCGCTGGCGTGCGCCATCATCTCCTCCGGCCGGCTGGCTACGGTCCCGGCAGGGATAAACGGCCACAAATGCGTGCCGAAGATCGCCTTGACGTTGTACTTTTCAAAAATCCCGGTATCGCAGATCGGCTTGGCGCCCCCGACCGTTTCCTCCGAGGGCTGGAAGATTAACAGAATGTTGTTTTTCCAACCGCTGCGGTCAAGCTGATCCAGCTCCTGGGCAAATCCCAGCAGCATCGCCATGTGGCCGTCGTGGCCGCAGGCGTGCATTTTCCCCGGATGGCGCGAGGCGAATTCCAGCCCCGTTTCTTCCTGGATCGGCAGCGCGTCCATATCGGCGCGATACGCCAGCGTTGCCGGCCGGCCGGCGTCAAAGTAGGCGGCTACGCCCGTTTCCAACAGCTCGATGAGCTCGCAATGCAGTGTTTTTAAGACGGAAACAACATACTCCCTGGTTTTAAATTCTGTGAAGCTGGTTTCCGGAATCTGATGCAGATCCCGGCGGAATTGTGTCGCTTGATTCATACGGAAGACTCCTTTCGTGATTCTCTCTCATTCATTGTAACGATCTTGTAAAATTCGTCAAGCAAAGAGCGCACACTGTCATAAGATTTGTTATAATGGAGGACAGGAGTTGATCAACCATGCTGCAAATATCCAATTTACAGCTTTCGCTGGATGAAAATCCGCAAAGCCTGGAATCCCTGATTATGAAGAAACTGCGGCTGCGTCCGGGCCGTCTGACATCCTGGAAAATCGTGAAGGAATCGCTGGACGCGCGCAAGAAACCGCTGCGGTTTGTCTATACCGTCCTGGTTGAAACGCCGGGCGAAGCTCAGATCCTCAAAAAGAAACTGACCCATGTCAGCGCGGCTGAACCTTATCGCTATCAGCCGCCCAAGCCGGTTTCCTTTGACGGCCCGCGGCCGGTTGTCGTCGGCTTCGGCCCGTGCGGCATGTTCGCGGCGCTGTTGTTAGCCGAGGCGGGACTGCGGCCGATTGTGCTGGAGCGCGGCGCAGACGTCGATCAGCGTGTGAAGGACGTCGAAACCTATTGGCAAGGCGGGCCGCTGAATCCGCAAAGCAATGTGCAGTTCGGCGAAGGCGGCGCGGGTACTTTTTCCGACGGCAAGCTGACGACGCGCGTCAAAGATGTGCGGATTGTCAAAGTGATGGACGAGCTGATTGAAGCGGGCGCGGATCCGGAGATCGGCTATCAGGCGCATCCGCATATCGGCACCGACCGGCTGCGGCAGATCGTCAAAAACATCCGGCTGAAAATCCAGCGGCTGGGCGGCGAGGTCCGCTTCAACACACCGATGACCGCGCTGTTCACGGATGAAAACGGAGTCTGCGCGATTGCGGCCGGGGATCAGCGGATCGCCTGCCGCCAGCTGGTGCTGGCGCTGGGCCACAGTGCGCGCGATACGTTTACGATGCTGCACGAAGCCGGGATCGCGATGGAAGCCAAGGACTTTGCGGTCGGCGTGCGTGTCGAGCATCCGCAAAAACTGATCGATCAGAATCAATATAAGGAAGCCTCCGGCCATCCGCGTTTAAAAAGCGCGGAATACCGGCTGACCTGTCAGACGCGGGAAGGCCGCGGCGTTTATTCGTTCTGCATGTGTCCCGGCGGCATGGTCGTCGCCAGCGCCAGCGAGGACGAAGCGATCGTGACCAACGGAATGAGCGAATACGCCCGCGATCAGGCCAATGCCAACAGTGCTCTGTTAGTCCAGGTGCGCCGCAGCGATTTCGGCGAGGGCGTGCTGGATGGCATGCATTATCAGCAGGAACTTGAACACCGGGCGTGGATTTTGGGCGGCCGCTGCGGCAAAGCGCCGTGCCAGCGGATCGCGGACTACCTGGCCGCCCAGCCTTCCCACGATTACGGGATTGTGATTCCCAGCTACAGCCGCGGGGTGACGATGACGGATCTGCATCCGCTGTTTTCCCCCTCCATCAATAGAGCATTGACGGAAGCGCTGCGTTATTTTGATCAGAAAATTCCCGGGTTTATCGAAACCGACGCGCTGATGACAGGTGTCGAAACCCGGTCTTCCTCGCCGGTACGGATCCTAAGGAACGAACAATTTCAGAGCTTAACCACCCCGGGTCTGTACCCGGCGGGCGAAGGCGCGGGCTATGCCGGCGGAATCGTGTCGGCCGCGATCGACGGGCTGCGTGTTGGTGAACAGATCCTTCGCGATGGAGAAAGCGTGGGATTCAGAAAATGACCCACGATTTTGATCAGCTGCTGCAAAGTGCAGCCTACGCCGGCCAGCTGTTGTTGGAAAGCGGCGCAGAGATTTACCGCGTCGAGGACACGATCTGCCGGATCTGCCTGAATTACGGCGCTCAGGAGGCCAGCAGCATCGTGCTGCCGACCGGCATCTTCGTCACGATCGTCGCCGGCGGGCGTTCCGTCAGCAAGATCGTCCGGATCAAGTCGCGCGGTCTGGATATCGACCGGATCGACCGGATCAACACGCTCTCCCGCCAAAGCAGGACGCTGACGCTGGACGAATTTCTAACACAGCTGCGCGCGATCGCCCGGCTTCACCCGTACTCACTTTCGCGCCGGATTGCGGCTGGGGCGTTAGGCGCGGGTGGATTCACCTTATTCTTCGGCGGGCAATTTCCCGATCTGTGCTGCGCGCTGGTCATCGGCGGCCTGATTGAAGGATGCAGTTCGATTTTGGAACAACGCCAGTTTCCGTCCTTCTTCGCAATCAGCCTGTGCTCGGCTCTCACCGCGCTGTTGGCGATCGTCTTCAATCAAACCGGACTGGCGCCGTCGTTAGACGCGTTAATCATCGGCTGTCTGATGCTTCTGGTCCCCGGTCTGGCGATTACCAACGCGATCCGCGACAGCCTGTCCGGCGATCTGATCTCCGGGATGACCCGCGGCGTCGAGGCTTTCCTGATCGCGATTGCCGTGGCGTTAGGACCCGGCCTGGTCATGAGTCTGTGGATGATGCTGGGAGGAAACCCGCTATGGTGATCAAACTGATCGGAGCCTTTCTCGCTGAAATCGGCTTTGGCATTTTGTTTAATATTCATGATCGGAAACTGTTGGCGGCGGCGCTCACCGGAACCCTGGGCAGTCTGATCTATGAACTGGTGATGCAGGTTCACGGCGGCGAAGTGCTGGCAATGTTTCTGGCAGCCTGCGGACTGTGTCTGGTCAGCGAGCTGCTTGCCCGGCGCATGAAAACCCCGGTCACGACGTTTCTGATCTGCGCCCTGATCCCCCTGGTTCCCGGAGGCGGCATGTATTATACAATGCTGGCCATCATCCAGGGCAACACGATGAACGCTTTGGAAATCGGAATTCACACGTTGGGCTGCGCCGGCGCACTGGCGCTGGGAATTGCCCTGACCAGTGCTTTCTTCTCCTTTTCGATGAAAAAATCATGAAAAATCATGCGAAACCTGAATTTTTTCAGGTTTTTTATGTATAATTAACGTCATTCTGATGACATACTAAGGTCTGAGCTCATCTCTTAAGAAGTCTGAAAGTTTCTTACATTTTTCTTAAAATAAACAAAAACTTTCATGACTAATGTGAATTTTTCTTCACAGAGATTGCATTTCTTCTTCAGCCGTTTAAAATAGAATCCAGCATCCGGATTTTGGGGGGTGCTGCTTTTTACAGGGTGAAAATCCGAAGAAAGGACCATGTATATGCTAGAAAGTTTAAACGCATTTAATTTTACAATTTTTCTCTTATTCCTGCTTCTCTATCTCTATCAGATCATTTATGCCGGGATCGTCCTGTTTGGCAAAAAGAAGCCGGCGCCTGAAGCGAAGCAGATGCACCGCTATGGCGTCATCATCGCCGCGCGCAACGAAGCGACCGTCATCCGCGAACTGCTTCAGAGCATTAAGGCGCAGAATTATCCGGACGGGCTTGTCACGGCATTTGTGGTCGCTGATAACTGCACTGACAACACGGCCGAGCTGGCGCAGATGGAAGGTGCAGTCGTATATGAACGTTTCAATCAGCTCAAGGTCGGCAAAGGCTACGCGCTGGATTACGCGTTCAAGCACATCATGAAGGAATATCCCAAAGATTGGTTTGAGGCTTATTTTGTCTTTGACGCCGACAATCTGCTCGATCCGAACTATATTCGGGAAATGAACAAAGTCTTCGATTCCGGCTATGAAATCATCACCAGCTACCGCAACTCCAAGAATTACGATTCCAACTGGATTTCCGCCGGGTATTCGCTGTGGTTTTTACGCGAATCAAAATATCTGAACCAGGCGCGGATGATGTGCGGCTCCAGCTGTGCGATCTCCGGCACCGGCTTCATGATTTCCAATCAGATCGTTAAAGCGAACAACGGCTGGAAGCATCACTTACTGACCGAAGATATCGAATTCTCCGTCGACAGCGTCCTGCACGGATTAAAGATCGGCTATTGCGGCGACGCGGTGCTGTATGACGAACAGCCCTGCACGTTTGAACAATCGTGGAAACAGCGGCTGCGCTGGTCCAAGGGTTTCTATCAGGTTTTCGGTAAGTACGGCACTTCCCTGGTCAAACGGATTCTCAAGGAGCACGATTTCAGCAGCTACGATATGACGATGACGATTGCGCCGGCGCTGTTCGTTTCCCTGTTCAGCGTGTTGATCAACTCGCTGGCTCTGGTATGGACATTGTTTGTTCAGCGTGACCCGGAAGTCTTATCCGTAACATTGGGCGCCATCACCGCTTCCGTCACGAATTACTATTTGATCCTGTACGCATTCGGCATCCTGACCACCGTTACGGAATGGAACAATATCCATTGCAGCGCTATGAAAAAAATCCTGTATACTTTCTCCTTTCCGATCTTTATTTTCACCTATGTTCCGATTGCGATCGAAGCGTTGTTCAAGAAGATCGAATGGAGTCCAATCACGCATACCATCGCCAAATCAATTCAGGAAATACGCGATTAACCGCGTATTTTTTTATCAGCTTCCTTAACGGAAACTGAATTTCGCACTGTCACAAACTACAAGCAAAACAGAGCGCAGGCAAGAAGAAACTTTTGACATAACCGGAAACGTTATGAGACAAAGGGATTGGGGTCCGGCATGGGAAGCCGCCTTATGCTCTCACTGCGCAAAGTTTATAATTCAAACGTTTTCAGCCTGATTTCAGATTTTTGACGCGGGAATTGCTCAGTTTTAGACATTTTGTCTAAAAAGTCGTCGCCCGTCAAGGCAAGTTTACAATTTCTTCACACAAACTTCACGGATTCTTCCTATAATAAAAACGATAAGAAAGAAGGAAATAAAAATGTTCGATTCTGAATTTTTGGATTCCGATACCGCGGCGATTCAAAAAGAACTGCGGTCAATGAAAAGAACCTTCCGCCTCGGATTAGCCGCTTGCGCGCTGTTATCCGGAGTGATCGGCTTTTCTGCCGGGACGCTGGCCGCTAAAAGTCAGAAAGGCAGCGTCGTTGTCCAGAGCGTAGAGCGCCTGCCTCAGAATCTTGAGAATGTGCCTGTGACCTCGATCAATATTCCGACCGTCGCCGCCCGGACGCAGAACAGCGTCGTGGAGATCCGCACGGAATCGGTGACCAACAGCTTGTTCCTGCGCCAGTTTGTCACGGAAGGCGCCGGCAGCGGGGTGATCATTTCCGAGGATGGCTACATCGTCACCAACAACCATGTGATTCAGGACGCCCGTTCGATCACCGTTGCGCTGCATGATGGTACGACATACCAGGCGCAGCTGGTCGCAACGGATTCCAAAATGGATATCGGCGTTATCAAGATTGACGCTTCCGGTCTGACCCCGGCAATTCTGGGCGATTCCGATTCGCTGTCGGTCGGCGAGCCGGTCGTGGCCGTCGGCAATCCGTTAGGCCAGCTGGGCGGGACGGTTACCAACGGTATCGTCAGCGCGCTCGACCGGGAAATCATTCTGAACAATGAGCGCCGGAACCTGCTTCAGACCAACGCCGCCATTAATCCGGGCAACTCCGGAGGCGGTCTGTTCAATGCCAATGGCGAACTGGTCGGCATCGTCGTCGCCAAATCTTCCGGTGAAGACGTCGAGGGCCTGGGCTTCGCGATTCCAGTCAACGATGCAAAACCGATTATTGAGGATCTGATATCGCAGGGTTATGTCGGCGGCCGCGTATCGTTGGGCATCACTGCGCTGGATCTGACGACAGCGCAGCTGGCCGCTCAGTACGGCTATAAAACGCCGGGCGTCTACGTTCAATCTGTCGTCGAAAACTCCAGCGCCGCCAACGGCGGGCTGCAGCCGGGCGACTGCTTCGTTTCGATCAACGATACGGCGATTGAAGCCATCTCTGACGTCACCACGATTCTCAACAACAGCTCAGTCGGCGATCAGCTTGAAATCACCGTCAAGCGGGATGGCAGGATCGTCGAACTCACCGTCACCCTGCAGGAGAAAAAAGGATAGTCTTGAAAAGCTGGCTGCGGCCAGCTTTTTATAATGCACTAAGAAACGAAAGGAATTTTCATCTTTCCAATTTTAAAGACGCTGTCCGACGGTATTTCATTGATCAAAGCGAAAGCGAAAAAAAGGAAAGGATCTGATTTTATCCAGTCCTTTCCGCTTTAATTCTATCAATCTTCGTCGTTCGCAACATTCGCAGCTTTGATCACCTTATCGGCAATCGGCTGCGGCGCCGGTTCGTAACGATCGAATTCGATGATAAAGGATCCGCGGCCCTGCGTCATTGAACGCAGTTCGGTCGAATATTTCATCATTTCCGCCATCGGCACTTCAGCGGTAATCTTCTGTTCTTTTTCATCGACCAGATCCATACCGAGGATAATACCGCGGCGTTTGTTGAAATCACCGATGATCGTGCCGGTATATTCTTCAGGAATCAGAACCTCAACCTTGCCGATCGGTTCCAACAGAATCGGCTTGGCTTTCGGCATGCCGGCCTTATAGGCCAGACGGGCCGCGGCCTTAAACGCGATTTCCTTGGAGTCAACCTCGTGATAAGAGCCGTCGGTCAGCGTCGCCTTGACGCCGACAACCTTGTATCCGGCCAGTACGCCTTTTTCCATGCATTCCCGCAGACCTGCTTCAACCGCCGGGAAATACTGCTTTGGAACCGCGCCGCCGAAGACGGATTCCGCAAACACCATTTCATCGCCGTCGCATGGTTCAAATTTAACGAAGACATGACCATACTGCCCCGCCCCGCCGGACTGCTTTTTATGCTTGCCTTCCGCCGTGACTGTACCGCGGATTGTTTCACGGTACTGAACCTTCGGTTCCGTCGTATCGACTTCCACTTTGTATTTTGATTTCAGCTTGCTTAAAATGACGTCGATATGCTGCACACCCATGCCGTACAGCACCGTTTCCTTGGTTTCTTTATTCTTATCCAGACGAATTGACGGGTCTTCCTCGCACATCCGCTGCAGACCCATGCTCATCTTGTCTTCATCCGCTTTGGTCTTCGGCCAGATCGCAACGCCCAGCATCGGCTTCGGGAATTCAATCGGCGCATACGTCACCGGCTTGGACCGGGTTGCCAGCGTATCGTTGGTATCCGTAAACTGCAGTTTGACCACTGCGCCGATATCGCCGGTAAACAGCTTGCCGACCGCGATCTGATGCTTGCCCTTGACGATGTAAATCTGATTCAGTTTTTCAATTTTATCCTTCTGAACGTTTAAGACCTGCGCATCCGTGCTCATAACGCCGGTCATGACCTTTAACAATGAAATCTTGCCGACAAACGGATCAATAATCGTTTTGAAGACCTGCGCTGTGAACGCTTCCTGTTCGTTGGTTTCCATCAGAATCGGAATTCCATCCGGATCCAGCGCTTCAATCATGCCTTTTTCCGCATAGCTCGGGAAGTATTCGCGAATCAGATCCAACAACCGTTCAATGCCGGTAACCTGCGTCGCACTGCCGCAGTAAACCGGTCGGATATCGCCGTTGCGCACGCCGATCCGCAAGCCCTTGGCCACTTCATGTTCGTCAAAGCTCTCGCCGCTGAAGAATTTTTCCATCAGCTCGTCGTCGGCCATTGCGATCGCCTCCGCGATCTGGCTGTAATATTCCTCAACGATGTCTTTCAGCTCGTCCGGGACTTCCTTCGGTGTCGTTCGATCGTCATAATACCATGCTTTTTTACGCAGAATGTTGACCGAACCGACAACCTTGCCTTCGCGCTGAATCGGAACTTCAAACGGAATGACCGTCTTGCCGAAATGTTCGCGCAGCTGATTGTAGGTCTGATCAAACGAAGCATTTTCCTCGTCGATCTTGTTGATGAAGAAAATTGTCGGCAGTTTCTTACGGGTAACGATTTTCCACGCTTTTTCCGTTCCCGATTCCACGCCGTCTTTAGCGCCGACGACGATCAGCGCGTTATCGCCGACCGCGATGCCGCACTGCGCCTCGCCCTCATAATCCAGATAACCCGGCGTATCAATAAAATTGATTTTACATTCTTTCCATTCCACCGGAGCGATGGAGGTATAGACGGACAGCCCGCGTTTCACTTCTTCCGCGTCGTTATCCATCACGCTGGTTCCGTCGATCGTTTTGCCCAGCCGGTCCGTTGCCTTGGTAAAATATAATGCAGCTTCCACGACGCTGGACTTGCCCGCGCCGCTGTGTCCCATCAGAACGATGTTGCGGACTTCATTCGCTAAATAATCTCTCATGCTGCTTCCCCCTACTTCAAATGCTCTTTCAGCTCAGCGAAGCAGTGCTCGCGGACATAATGAATTGCAAGATTGCCCTGGAAATCCTTGATGCTCTTATCCGCGCCCTGGTCCAGAAGGTACAGAACCAAATCGACATAACCGCTATAACTCGCTCTCATCAACGCCGTGCAGCCCGCATTATCCTGCATGTTGATATCCGCGCCATGTTCGATCAGATATTTGATGACGTCAACTTTGCACGCCAGAACCGCTTCCATTAACGCGGTCCGCCCCTTGCTGTCGCGGGCGTTGACATTCGCTCCATTTTCCACCAGATATTCCACAACTTCACTCTGACCCAAGAACGAAGCCCGCATCAGAGAAGTCCGGCCGTTGTCGTCATGCGAATTCACATCGGATCCAGCTTCGACCAACATCTTGACGATGCCCAGATGACCTTTTTTCGCCGCGCCCATCAACGCCGTCTTATTGTTGACGTCGCGAGCCCGGACATTGGCTCCGTTATCCAGCAGAAAACGCACGATATCTTCATAGCCGCGCTTGGCGCTGCGCATCAAAGCGGTCCGTCCGTCGCCGTTGGAAACGTTAACGTTCGCCCCTTTGGAAACACAGGCGCAGACTTTCGCGAAATCGCCGGCTGCCGCCGCATCCCAGAACTCTTTGTTTGTTTGATCCATAATGAATTCCTCCTTTTATTTATTCATCAAACAATGTACCTTCCATACCTCATTCCGAATCTCGGAACCCCTTGCGGCATAGCCCGCAAAAGTATTCCTGAACTTCTGATCCCTGCCGCCGTATTGTATGCTTCCTGCCGCCGGCTTTTTCAAGGATCCTCATTCAGGCGTAGGTGGATTTACACCGCTGCCTCTCTTGTCTGACCGCTGTGACGCATCCTTTTCTTATTGCGTCGTTCCATTGAGTAGACAAAAAAGATGGACAGTCTAAATCCATCTTAAAAACAACTGATTTTTTCCAAAAGAACCCCGCCGAAAACACCTTCAGCTCTAACATCTCCATTTTGAGGGGCGCCAAAAACTAAGCCTTTCTTCTGGTTCATGATGTTTCACTCCATTCCGGTCTTGGTTCTTTATAGCTTTATTGTAACCGATTTCATTTTTTGTTCAAGACCTTTCTTCACGAATTTCCATGAAAATAAGTTTCAATTTGTTACATTTTGTAAATTCTTTCATTTTGTTTTTTTCTTCCGTTTTGGACTTCTTTTTTACAAACGAAGTTGTTACAATGAAAGCAATGAGAAAAAGGAGATTCTTATGGAAGCCTGGAAAAATTACTTCAACGTCATGAACGAAATCATCGCCAAGGTTATGGACAGTCAGGGCGAAAACATCATGAAAGCTGCCACTTTGTGCGCCGACGTTTCGCAGCGGGGAGGTCTGATCTATGGATTGGGCGCGGGCCATTCCCATTTGGTCATTGAAGACGCCTTCTGGCGCGCCGCCACCGTCGCCAATTATGCCGCGCTGCTGGAACCCAGCGTCACCGGCACTTTTGACATCACCAAGAGCTACCTGATGGAAAACACCTACGAGATCGGCCGCCATATCGTCGATTATCACCGCGTCACGCCCAATGACTGCATGATCATCATTTCCAATTCCGGCAACAATATCGTACCGGTGGACGCTGCCTTGCGCGCCAAAGAAAAAGGCATTCCGACGATCGCGATCACGGCCGTCGAATACAGCGATTATCTGACGACCAAGCATAAAAGCGGCAGGAAATTAAAAGACGTCTGCGATATTGTATTAGATAATTGTTCGCTGATCGGCGACGCGGCGGTCCAGATCGAAGGCTTCCCGATGAAGATCGGCTCGACCTCGACGATCCCGGCCGTTTATCTGCAAAACGCCGTGCTGACCCAGACGGTGGAGCTGCTTGTCCAGCGCGGATTGGATCCGGACGTCTACTTCAACGGCCACATCGCCTTTATGGACGCCTCGGCAGCGGAGCATAACGACAAACTCGTCGATAAATACTTCTATCGCATCCGCAACTTGTAGGCCAGCGCTTCCCGACTTGGCCTTGCCAAACAACACCGCCGGTCTGCTTGAAGCGCAGACCGGCGGTGTTCTTATTTTTATGCTCTGGCGTCTTTCTTTCCTTCAGCACGATTGCGAAAGCGCGCGGATCAGCCGCTCCGCCGCCGTCACAATCACGCTGCGGGGCGCGGCGATATTCAAGCGGATAAACGGTTTGCCGGATTGATAATGCGAACCGGTGCTGCCATAGATATGACAGCGGTTTTCAAACAGATCGACGACTTCCGCGTCGGTTTTACAGCAGCCGCTGCAGTCTACCCACAACAGAAACGTCGATTCCAGCCGCATCGGCTTCAGCGGCACGCCGGCCGTTTTCAGCATCGCGCAAAAAACCCGCGCGTTTTCCTGCACATACGCCTTCGCCTGGTCCAGCCACGCCGCGCCTTCCTCACTGTAAGCGGCCAGCGCGGCTGCGTGCGAGAAAGTCTGATTATTCATATACGCCAGCGCATCACGCTCGCGTTGGACCGCCTGCGCCTGATCAGCGTCGGGGATAAACATAAACGAACATTGCATCCCCTGCAGGTTAAACGTCTTGCTTGGCGATAAAAGGGTAATTACATTCTGATCAAGAGCGCTGGCCGCCGTCATTGTCCCATATACCCAATCCGCATGGATCTCATCGGCGATCACGGCGATGTGATATCGGCGGCACAACGATAACATCGCGTCCAGCTCCTGCGGACTGAACACCCGGGAGGTCGGATTGTGCGGCGAACATAGAATAAACATCCTTACCTCGCTGAGCTTCGCTTCAAAATCAGCCAGATCCAGTTCATAATGATCGTCCTTCTGAATCAGTTCGTTGATCACGCAGCGCCGCTGATTCAGCTCAGCGACTTTGCGGAATGGACTATACGAAGGATTCTGGATCAGTATTCCGTCCCCCGGCTGCGTCAGCGCCCTCACGCACAGTGCAATCGCAGTGTTGACGCTGGGCGCGATCTGAATTGTCTGCGGATCCAGAATTGCTCCGCTGTGTTCCTTTGCCCACGCGCACACCCGTTTTGGCAAGACCTCGTCAAATTGCTGATAGCCGTAAAACGGATGCGCCGCCCGCTCGACGATGGCCTGTGTGATCGCTTTGCAGCAAGGCAGATCCATGTCCGCCAGCGTCATCACCAGCGCATCCTGAGGCCGCTGTGCGGTTTTAGCCTGACTGTACTTGACGCAGTGCGTATTTCTGCGGTCGATGTATTCATCAAAATTCATGGTTGGTCTTCTCCCTCTTATTTTCATTATAACACCTTTTCCCACGATCCACGCAAACGAAAATGGCCCTGAAATCAGGCCATTTCATTCTTTTCTTTCCGTTGAAGTTCAGTCTGCGATGTCATCATCAATACCGGGAACCGGCCGCAGCTGGGACATCAACGCTTCCCAGGTCAGTCTTCCGATAATTCCATCCGCAACCAGCCCCTGATCCCGCTGAAACGCCCGTACGACCCGATCAAGTTCCGCGTCAAACACGCCGCTGATCTTCGTGACTGGATAGCCCAGCGCCCACAGCGCATCCTGCGCCACACAGACCTCGGTCTTCTGATCGCCTTTCTGAATCTGCGCGAACGGAACAAAGTCGCTGGCCGCTTCATTTTGATGATGCATGTGGGCTTCAATCCGGGTATGCTGCAGGTCGGTGATCACATCTAACAACTCCTGATCCTCCGCCAGCGTGACCAGCTGCTGCAGCCCCGACAGCGACAGGTTTCGTCCCAGATCAACTCCTGTCCCCAGCATGTGCGTTAAAATCATCGGTTCCTCAGCGCTCCACGCCCGCCGAAACGCCCGGCTGATGCGCGGCTTCATGCCAAACCGCCGGATCAGTTCATCCGTTGACCGCAGAAACCGCCGGGTCGACCAGCCAATCGTTCGGCTGTGGGAATTACGCATGAACTCGCCGACTGTAAACCGGCAGCAAGCCGTATAAGGCATGTTATCGCAGCAGCGCAGCGAATACGTTTCCATCTTATCGGTTTGATCGTTGTAAATCAAAATTCTCATGGTTTTCACCTCCAGTATACCGTATGCAGCTCACGCAGAAGAGAAAAGGCCAATAACCAAATGAATTCCCGTTAGGCACGTTCCCTTTCGGTCCTCTCCCTTAGACATACCTTGTTAATGAAAGGAGGATTTACTCACATGGCTTATGTTATTCGCAGAGGGTATACCGGCCTGGCGGTCAAGAAAATGCAGCAGTATCTGAACGTCCTGCGCTCTTCATACCCTGACCTTCCTGTTTTAAAAGAAGACGGCTCCTTCGGACCCGCCACAGAAAACGCTGTCATGATTTTCCAAAGACACACCGGTTTAACGGCCGACGGAATCATCGGTACCCTGACCTGGGATAAAATTATCGCTAAATACAAGGCGAATCCCGGCCCCGGTCCGAATCCCGACCCGGATCCCGGCAGCGGGCAGCCGCCGCTGGAATACGGCGACACGGGACTGGAAGTCCAGAAAATGCAGAACTATCTGAATCGGCTTACGCTGCCGTCGACCCCGATTACAGCCGACGGCGTTTTCGGCGCCAAAACCGAAGCCAAGGTCATTGCGTTTCAAAATGCCCACAGTCTGACGCCGGATGGCAAAATTGGCGAAAAGACCTGGGATAAGATCATCGCCTTAATCGACTAGACAAAAATAAAACCGGAATCTCCACCTCGGAAGTTCCGGTTTTTTTCATGCTTCAGATCGTTGCCCGGCCGCGTTATTTCTGCACAGGTTCAGGATGTTCAGCCTGACTGACCGCTTTTTCTACCGTCTGCAAATAGTTCTGAATCGTGATCGTGCACTGCGTCCGCAGATCTTCGTTCGCCGCTTTGCCTTCCTCATCGACGTCCACAGCGTCCAGACCATGCGCGACGATGTAGTCTTCCAGCGCTTTGATCTGCTCGCTCCAGCCGGCGATCGCCTGTTCACCCAGCTTATACTGATCGCCCAGCGCTTTCTTCGTCGTATCTTCGGTGATCTCGTCGATCGAAACCCAGCTGATTTTGCCGTCCTTCATCTGAACGGACACGATCGGCGTTCCAAACGCCGTTGTTTCCCCGACGATATCGCTGGCTTCCGTGATGGCCGGATCAATCGTCGGCAGAGCGGATGGCGACGGACTGGGCGAAGCGGAAGGCGCGGGCTGCGAATTATTTTTATTCCAGGAACAGCCGGCCAGCACCGCCAGACAGATTCCGGCGCACAGAATGATTTTCTTCATGAAACTGCCTCCTTTTCATTCTGCCCTTAGTCTGCCCCGTACCGGCCTGTTTTATCAGATCAGAATCCAGGAAAGCCGCTGAGCTTACATTTCAGCGTGGTCCTGCGGCAATTCCGCAAATCGAATTTCAATTTTAAACAGATCACCGTCGGCGCTGACCTCAATCTGCCCCTTCATCAAAGTCACGAAAGTTTCCGCAATCGCCAGTCCCAGTCCGGAGCCCTCGGTGGAGCGGGATACATCGCCGCGGACAAACCGTTCGGTCAGAGAACCGGGATCAAATTTCAGCTCGTAATTCGCAATGTTTTTAAAACTGATGCAAATCTGATCATCCATGCGTTCAATCTGGATGTAGACGCGGGTATTTTCCATCGAATATTTGATCGCGTTGGTAATCAGATTGTCAAAAACATTATACAATCGTCCGCCGTCGGCCAGAATATAGCCCGGCGTGTCCAGATACTGAATCTTGAACTCCAAGGAACTGGCCTCGATCTTTTCGTCCAGCTCAGCCAGCGTCTGCATCAGCAGTCCGTTGATTTCCAGCCTGCGCAGATCCATCTGCAGGTTGCCGCTGGCGGCTTTGGAGATCTCAAACAGATCCTGGATCAGATTCTTCAGCCGCACGCTTTTCTGCGTGATGATCCGCACGTAATCCCGCGCGTATTCCGGCTGGATTTCCGCTTTCGTCAACAGGTCGGAGTAGTTGATCAGCGAGGTGATCGGCGTCTTTAAATCATGCGATACATTCGTGATCAATTCAATTTTCAGCTTTTCGCTCTTAAGCTGCTCCTCCACCTGATGACTGACGCCTTCGCGGATCTTTTCAAGATTATCGCTGACCGGCTGCAGCAGACTGCCTTCGCTCAATTCAAAGCTTTCGTTGAGCCGGCCGCGGCGAATATTTTCCACCTGCTGCGCCAGCGTCGCAGAGTCCTGCATGAATGTCATCATCCGCCTGATATAGAGAAACAAAACAAGAAATGCCGCCGCAAAGATCAAGACGAACACCAGAATGCCGATAAAGCCTAAGAAGGAAGAAAACATCATCGTCCATAAAATAAACGCGCAGACGACCTCGAACACCACTAAAAGCAGAAATTCTGTCAGCCATTTTTTCTGATAGCCATAGGGGCCGCTGATCAGCCTGACAGTCTTCATCGCAGAATTCAGGATATTATGATGGAAGGGTTTCAGGCCATGGAAATGCAGCTCGTTGACTAAAACATAGAATTCCCAAAACGTCACCGTAGCCGATAACGGCAACGGCAGCCACAAAGAAAGCATCATCACTGTCAGCACCAGCACCAGGCCCAGCTTTACTTCAATCCAGAAATTCGCGGTAAACTGCGCCAGCCCCTCGTTAAAGGCTGTAATTGCCGTCCGCTTGAACACGCCGTAGGCCAGCGTGATAAAAAACAGGCACAAGGAAGAATAGAAGCAGATCTTGAGATTATTCATGGATTCCTGAAAATAAGTATAGCTGTAATACATCGGCGTGTTGTAAGCAAGCTGATCGGGAATCACCAACGCCAGCCGCTCGACTTTTTCCTGCGAATACAGCTTGAGCAGACTGACCGCTGTTTCCGCGGTTTCCCGCGTAATCGTCTTCTGATCAATCAGAAAGTAGCCGCCGCGGTAGGTGATCTGCGGCGTTTCGCCCTGCTGCCAGGTCAGCGTCAGCATGCCTTTGCCGCCATACTGTTGTAAAAACTGATCGTAAGTCAGCTTCAGATCATCTTCGCTGTTGAAATAAATCTCTTTCTGTTCGACAACATAATGCAGATTGTAGTACAGGTCTTCCTGCACTTCCATGGCCAGCGGCGTTTCATCATAAAGCAGCTGCGCCAGATCCTGCAGGCTCTGCTGGATCATCTGTTTGGGATACAGGGCCTGCTTGCCCTGCGCGGAATACAGCGTTTCCACCGTCAGCGACGAGGTGAACAACAGCCCCGTCAGCAGCACGAAAAAAAGCAGGAACGCCAGAAACCCGCTAGTTTTTCTCGATCTTGTATCCAATCCCCCACACCACCTTTATATACCGGGGATTCTTCGGATCGATCTCAATTTTTTCCCGAATCCGCCGGATGTGCACCGCGACCGTGTTCTCACTCTGGAAGCTGGTTTCATTCCACACTCGTTCATAGATCTCGTCGATCGAGAACACCCGGTTGAGATTCGTCAAGAACAGCTCCAGGATTCGATATTCGATCGGCGTCACCTTGACCGGTTCGCCTTCCAGCGTGACCGTCTTGGCTTCCAGATCAATGCTCAGACCGCCGACCTCGATCACCGTTCCGGTTTCCGCCGTCGCCCCCAACTGCATGTAGCGGCGCAGCTGCGATTTGACGCGGGCGATCATTTCCAGCGGATTAAATGGTTTTGTGATATAATCGTCAGCCCCGATGTTCAAGCCCAGCACCTTATCCATGTCCTCTGACTTGGCAGACAGGATAATGATCGGAATGTTGGAGGTTTCCCGAATATGCATGATCGCCTGAATGCCATCCATCTTCGGCATCATCACGTCCATCAGAATGCAGTGGATCTTCTGTTGATTCAGGATTTCCAGGGCTTCCATGCCATTATAGGCTTTAAAAATTTCATAGCCTTCGCTCTTCAGATAAATTTCAATCGCGTCGGCAATTTCATGATCATCGTCCACAACTAAGATTTTATAGTTTTCCATCAGTCCTATCCTCCCCGCTTTTCTCTTTTATAACCTTACCAGACAAATCTTAAGCGTTTCCATTGTTTTCCTTACAGTTTTCTTACAAATCCCCATTTAACAGGGCTTTGCGCACTTCATAGTCCGGCATGTGATGCAAAATAACCGCGTAAAACCGCTGCGAATGGTTCGGCACGATCAAATGCGCGTATTCATGCCACAGCACGGCATCAACGCAGGCCAGCGGATAATGAATCAGCTTCAGATTCAGCGTAATCTTGGATTTAGCCGGAATGCAGCTGCCCCAACGGCTTGTCATGCGCCGGTAGTGGATCGAAGGCTGCGCGAGATGATAATCGGCGATCACCTGATCCCAGCGCGGCCGCAGCTGTCCAATTTCGGCCTCCAGACTGGTTTTGGCAAACTGATCGAAGGCCCGCCGCTTTGTTTCCGGCTGCGAATCCGGACCATAGAGAACCAGCCGCTCCGATTGCAGGCGGGGTTTGCCTTTGCCGATCACCCACTGCAGCTGTACCGGCCGGCCATATACCGCCAGACTCCCGTCAGCCGAGGATTCCGCCTGTCTGGCCTGCCGCTGGGCAAGCTTTTCGGCATGCGCCGCAATCCAGCTGCGCTTCGTTTCGATAAACCGCAGGATTTCCGCCGTCGAACAGGCGTAAGGTGCGCTGACAAGCAATTCGTCCGGCGTTTTCAAGCGCAGGATTAAATTGCGGATCGGTTTGCGCTGAATCGTCAGCCGCAGCGTTTTCCCATTGATATTCAAGCTTTCCATGAGCCGCACTCCTTTAGAGGTTTTATTATAGCATAAAACCGGAAACAACGAAACGGCGCCCTGCCGGACGCCGTCGTCTTTTTGTCTGCCTAATTCTCCTCAAAGCCCGCGCAATGCGTTATTCAAACATCTCCGGGTCATTTTTTAAGGTGATAGAACAGTTGTCAGTCGCTGATTTTAAAATCGCCGCTGATCGTCTTCACGGCGATTTGCGCATGCCCGTCGCCGGCTCTCAGCTGGCGGCCCTGCCGCTGCAGCGGTAAGCCGATATGCTGGCCAAGATCGCCGGAGATCGTTGAGAAGCTGCATAGAAAACCGGTTGTGCGCGGCAGCTTTAAATGAATGTCGCCGCTGATCGTATCGAGCTTCAGACTCTCGGCTTCTTCAATCGACAAGTCCAGATCGCCGCTTTTGCTTTCCGCCAGCACCGCCTGGAAGCAGCCCTGAACCTTTAGATCGCCGGAAGTCGTGCGGAACTTGCCCAGCTTCCCTTCCGCCTGAGTGATGTCAAGATCGCCGCTGACAGATGCCGCCTGGACTAATTCGCCACGCACTGCCGCCTGGATATCACCGGAGGTCGACGTAAGCTGAACCGCTTCGGCGTCCAAGGCGCGGATTTCAATATCCCCGCTCTGTGTGACGACCGCAAGCTTACCGCAGCTTATCGCTTCCCTCAGGCGGATATCGCCGCTCATCCCGGTGATTTTAATGTCCAGGCACGCAGCCGGCAGCGTGACGTCCAGCCGCAGATGCTCGCCCGCCCCGGCCCGCAGCCAGCTGTTCTGCAAGCGATGCACATGAATATGATAAATATCGCCTTCCTGAAAGGTATCCAAACGATAATTATGCACCCGCAGCGGATTGCGGCTGTCATAGAACTCGACCAGCACCTCACTGCCATTTCCCTGTCTGAGCGTAATATCGGCGCTGTCCGCCTCAATGACAACCGCAGACAATGAGCTGGCGTCCGGCTGAGCTTCCGTCTGCGACTGATGATGCGGCCGGGTGTTCAATTCACTGATCAGCTCCGCAGGATCACCCAGTTCCGCGCTGATTTCCTCTTCACTCCGTCCCTCGCTCAGCCCCTGATCAAAATGATCGGCAAAATCCTGAAGAATTTCCTTCGCCGTCGTTTCGTCAACAGCCTCCAGATCCATCTGCAGCCGTTCCATGTATTCTTTTCTGTTCATGCTTCTCCTTTCCGGATGAGTTCATCCACTAAACGTACAAATTCACGCCATTCGCCTTGTAACTGTTGTTCGTGGGACCGGCCTTTTTCCGTCAGCCGGTAATACTTGCGGGCTGGACCTTCTGCGGATTCCACCAGATAGGTCTCCACATCGCCGTCGTCTTTCAGCCGCTTTAGAATTAAATACAACGTTCCGGCCGCGACCGTCATTTTCTGCGAGATTGCTTCTGTCAGCTCATAGCCATATTGATCATCCTGCGCTAACAAGGACAACACACACATTTCCAGCACGCCTTTCTTAAACTGAGCGTTCATCCAATCCCTCCTTCTAACAAGATCATATCACTAGCTATTCTATATTGCAATATACTATTCATTAAAATTTTAAAAAATTGTAAGGCAATTTGCGAATTTCCGCAATATTTATAGTAGGAGGATTTTATCTATGAAGAAAAAAATCGCAACGACCCTCGCAGTTTCTGCCGCAGCTCTTATCCTCATTCTCAGCGGGATTTTATTATTCCGGCAGGAGCTGGCCCGACGTCTGTCTTTGGTTTCTGTTCCCGTCAGCGTCTCAACCCTGCCGCCTCGTCATTTGATCGCGGCGGACGATCTGATCTGGATTGACGTGCCTTCCGCTTACCTGCAAGCTGACGTTTTATGCCGGGAAGAAGAGCTTGTCGGTTCCTGGACACGGCTTGAGGGCACAATTCCGGCCGGTTCTTTGTTCTATCGGGAAATGGTTGAAACGCCGGCAGCGATGGCAGATTTCAGCGTAACTTTATTGAACGAAGGTCAGGCGGTCTTCCCTTTGACCATAGCGGTCAGCGAGATCAGCGGCCAGTTGATGCAGCCGGGACAGAAGGTCGATCTTTACGTCTATGGACAATGGCCAGAAGGTCAGGAAATGATGGACTGCCTGCTGCGTGGGGTACGCGTTCTGGAGCTGCAGAACCGCAATGGCGAACGAATCACTCAGGCGGACGACACGCTGCCTTCAACGGTGTTGTTAGCTGTTGATCAAGCTTATCTCACTGCCTTGTCCATCGCGGAGAAAAAAGGACGAATCGAGTTATATTTAACCGCCGGCAGTTATGCGGAATCTGAATGTCAGTTAGTTGAGGACAGTGAGGTGCTTCGCTGGCTAAAAAACGAGCGTTAAACTTTTGATCGCGCTCTTCTTCTTTTTTTGAAATTTATGCTTTACAAATTCCGCCATCTAGGGTAAAATAGTATTCGCTGATGGCGGTCGTGGTGAAGTTGGTTAACACTCTGGATTGTGGCTCCAGCATTCGCGAGTTCGAGTCTCGTCGATCGCCCCATTAAGTTAAAATAAAGCGCCTAACAAAGGCGTTTTTTATATATTTCATGAAATTTGCCATATCTTTTGCCATATTTTTTAGAACACTTGATATTGAATACAATTAAAATGGGTGATATACAATGAACGTCTATAAAAAGCAAGTTATAGTCAATGGCGATTACTTAACTAATGGGCAGATCGTGCCAAGATCATTCCGACTCAAAGAAATGATGAATGTATATAATGTTGAGAAGATAATTGGTCATGTCCCTGTTCAGGCGTCCCTGGCCGGAATGTGCGGTGAATGCTGGATCGTCAAAGTGTCAGGTGTGCAGAGAAATCTATATAAGGAATCAAACGGTAAATGGTATATCGAATCCGTTAAACCATAATAAAAAGCCCCACCCTCCGGCATTGGAAGGTGGGGTGTTTGCTATTTAATGACTATGTTCCAGATCTGTGATCCGTTGCTCGTGATCGTCCAGCTTATCGTGAATACGCCGATGACTATCCGAGTTTTTGACAGCTAGGTCATTGACCTCCTCATGAGCACGTTTTTTGAGATCGTCGTAATCCCTTTGCAGCTGCTCGACGGTTACCGTCAGTTTGGTGATACTGGTATTGAGGTTGATCACCGGCCGGCCGACCGTAAAAAACAGGCCGACGATGGCAATCAACACCCCTACTACTCCCCACTCGCTCATGGCCTACTCCTTATCAGGCTTGTCCTGCTTGGCAAAATAAAAGGTTACGATCATCGTAACCAACGGCACAAACTGCTCTGC